>JAGMDR010000141.1 GCA_023128595.1 Planctomycetota bacterium
GGTGAACTGCTATTGGAAATCGGCAGTTTTCGAACTCTGAGGCCTTGAGGAGTCTGTCGATCACGGGTTGCTGTTCTTTGGCCCAGGCGGCGAGTTCGGGGTAGTCCTTGCTTAGCCAGGGTTCTTTGGACGTCAGGTTATCACTGTCCTGATCGAGGAACTGAGGGCGATAATCCAGCAGGGATGTGGCGTTAGGCTCCTGCAGCAGTTGGTTGTAAACGATAGCGGCGTTTTCGGAGTCTGGGATTGCGCGGGCGGCTTCGATAGCGGCGAGTTGCTCATCCACGGACTTCGAGCTCCAGGAGCGCCAGAGAAAGCAGCCTATGATTGCTATCAGGACAACGATAGTCACAGCGAGGCAAACGCGTTTCTTTTTGCGTTTTGTGGTTTTGGGTTCGTGCTGTGTGTATTCGGCCGTCATTCTGTCGACTCCGGGCGTGCGCTGGACTCGTTAGGGTCAGCGTTATCGCTCGCTTTGGTTTCTCTTGCCGGTGGGGGCCAGATCGGCCAATCGTCTGCTCCACCGGACACGAAAGAGAATCTACCGGTCTCGTCGATCTTGTTCTTTCCTTTGCTGTACAGAGTGAAACCCTCCTTGGTCGGTCTGTAAACGAAAGGACCGTTATTCTGTGGATCGGTAAGGATTTCTTTTGTGACTGATGAGCGGATTTCGTCGAGGGTTTCAGGCCAGTGTCCGCTGCGATTCTTGTGCCGCCTTAATGCGATGAGGATGTGTGTGCCTCGACGGGCCGCCAGGCCGGTCAGGTACGCATTCTTCACTCGATCCAGCCAGCCTTTATCTGAGAACAAATCCCGCCATAGATACCTTAGCCTATCCGGATAGCCGAATTTTTTCAAGTTCAACCTATAGACCTCGACCATAGTTGCCGAATCTCTTGCCCAATTGTCCTTCGTCTGGGGCAGCGCCGCTTCGACAGTCTCCAAATCCTTCCGGGTGACATCGCCTTCGACGATGAAACTCGCCGTCGCCAGCAGAGCCATCATTTCAGTAGCAACACCCTGGGCAAACTCGATCAAATCCGTGTCCTGACGTTGGTGGTTTGCCATCTGCATAAGACATAGATGCTTCTCGATAGCTGCGGCCTTTCGGCCTTCTGCAATATCGTTGCTCAGAGCGCAGATGAGTAGATCTCTCCATATGTCGCGCATACCGTACCGTGCGATACGGTACAGTTGTGCAGCTCCGGTTGTCATCATTACCTTGCCGGGCTCGACAAAGTCCTTGAATCGACATTTCTCGAATTTGGAGGCCTTGAGCAGCTCGCCAATGACATCTTGCCGGTCTTCAAGCCAGGCGGCAACTTTCGGATAATCCTTGCCCCGCCAAGGCCGGGTGAATTCGAATGTATCACGAGCGTCCGAATAACCGGGTCGAGCACCGGTTAGACCTCCACTTTTCGCCAATTGGCGGTAAATCACAGCAGCGTTTTCGGAGTCGGGTATTGCGCGGGCCGCTTCTATTTCAGCGAGGCGCTCGTCGATGGATTCGGAGTTCCAAGGTCGCCAGAGAAGGCAGAGAATGATTGCCGTTGTGACAACGACAATCGCAGCGAGCCAAACGTGCTTCTTCTTGCGTTTGGCGGTTTTGGGGTTGTCGTTGTCCTGTTTTTGTCCGGGCATTTTTTACATGTCGAGTTTTTTGCGGAGATCATTTGTGAGTTGGTCGGTTGAGACGCGGATCTGGTCCATAGAGTCACGGTCACGGACGGTTACGGTGTTGTCTTCGAGGGTTTGGCCGTCGATGGTTAGGCAGAATGGCGTGCCGGCCTCATCCTGTCGGCGGTAGCGTCGGCCTATGGCGCCTTTTTCGTCGTAGAAGCAGTTGAAGTGTTTTTTGAGATCGTTGTAGATATTCTTCGCTATGTCGGGCATACCTTCCTTTTTGACTAAGGGGAAGACGGCGACTTTTACGGGGGCCAGGGCTGGGCTGAATCGCAGCAGGTTGCGGGTTTCGCCGCGGACCTCTTCTTCGTCGTAGCCATCGACCAGGAACGCAAGGGCGCTTCGGTCGATGCCGGCCGAAGGCTCGATCACGTAGGGGATGTAGCGTTTCTTCTGCTGGTCGTCGAAGTAGGAGAGGGGGCCTTTGAGGTATTCCTCGGCTTCGTTGGAAAGCTCGATATTGGTGAGGTCGCCGTCGCTTTCGTACCATTTGTTGAGCGTTCTTATGCCTCGCTGGTGCTGGCGGAGGTCGAAATCGGTGCGGTTGGCGATTCCCTCGAGCTCCTGCCAGTCGCCTGAGCCGAACGGGAACTTGTATTCGACATCGACGCAGCCCTTGGCGTAGTGCGCGAGCTCGTCGATATCGTGTTCGCGGAAGCGGAGGTTCTCTTTCTTTAGGCCGAGGTTGATATACCAGTCGAACCGTGCCTGTTTCCAGTGCTCGAACCACTGCTCGTCGGTGCCGGGCTCGCAGAAGAATTCGAGCTCGGCCTGCTCGAATTCGCGGGTTCGGAAGATGAACGCCTTGGTGGTTACCTCGTTGCGAAAGCTCTTGCCGATCTGCGCGATTCCGAAGGGTATCTTGACGCGGGTGGTGTCGAGGACGTTTCTAAAATTGGCGAAGATGCCCTGTGCGGTTTCCGGGCGCAGGTGCATCGTCATCGAGTCGTCGACGTTGGCGCCCATCTGGGTCTCGAACATCAGTTTGAAGGGCATCGGCTCGGTGAATCGGCCGACTGTGCCGCAATTGGGACATACTTTGTTGCTCAAATCCCGGGCCTTGGCCATAGCTGCATCGAGTGCGATGTGCTCGGTGTGCTGGGCGGCTTGCTCGGTGACTCCCTCGGCTTCGCTCGGGAGAGGCTTTTCTTTGAGGTGGTCGACGCGGGTTCGGGTGTTGCACTTTTTGCACTCGGCGATGAGGTCGGCGAATTTGTCGGCGTGGCCGGAGGCCTTCCAGACCATCGGGTGCATCAGGATGGAGCAATCGAGGCCGACGACGTCGTCGCGCATCTGGACGGTGCTCTTCCACCAGGCCTTCTTGACGTTGTTTTTGAGCTCGACTCCGAGCGGCCCGTAATCGTAGCAGCTCGCAAGGCCGCCGTAGATCTCGCTGGACTGGAATATGAAGCCTCGTCTCTTGCAGAGCGATACGATGTCGTCGAGTTTAGCGATCTTACTCATACCTGCGTTCCTCTGGACTATTATGTCGGTTAAGGCTACAATTGGGTCATTATATATAAGTGGCGGTCGATTACAAGGATTGTCGGCTGTTGTGTAAATCCGGTTGGAAGTCTATTGTGGTGTTGATTTGTGCCGCCGGCAGCTATCCTTGCGCGGGAAGAGAATAATGGAAGAGCGGTTTGAACGAGAGACGGAAGGTTTGAGAAGGTCGTGGGGAAAGTACGACCGTGAGACGCTCGCTGATTATCTGGTGCAGGACGTCGAGGACCCGCGGATCAATATCCAGAGCATTTTGATGCGGCACTTTCTCGTCAGGAGCCTGTTCGGTGAGCGGTTCGCTGAGCTTATGGTGCACGAGCTGCGGTTCGCCCTGGTGGTGAACTGGCTGGTCAAACTGCTCAGGAAACAGGCCAGGGCCGGTCAGCTTCAGGCTGTGCTGGATGCCCTGATGTCGGGGGAGGATGATGCGGAGGGGCTTGCGGTCCCGAAATACGTTTCGCAGACTTTCGCTACTCTGGCGATGCCGAACTATATGTTCGATTTGTTCAACTGGGCGCCGGTCGAGACGACCGAAGTGCCTGTCCCGGAGCATCTTATGGCGACGTTTCAGACGATTTGGCGCGAGGTATTGGAGGCCGAGAGTCGCGGGCGGGTATCCGTGCTGGAGCCGGCCTGCGGTTCGGGCAACGATTACCGATTTATTGAGAGCTTCGGCATCGCCCGGCTGCTCGACTACACGGGGTTCGACCTTTGCGAAAAAAATATCAGCAACGCAAAAGGGATGTTCCCAAACGTGCGTTTTGAGGTTGGCAATGTGCTGGAGATAAAATCGCCGGACAATGCGTTTGACTATTGCTTCGTGCATGATTTGTTCGAGCATTTATCGGTTGAGGCGATGGAAGCGGCGATAGCCGAAGTATGCCGCGTGACACGGCAGGGCGTCTGTGTCGGGTTTTTCAATATGCACGAGGCCGATGAGCATATTGTCGAAATCGTCGAGGACTACCACTGGAACAAGCTCAGCGCAATTAAAACCAGGGAAATCTTCGAGCGGCACGCTTGGGCAGTGGAGGTAATCGGAATCGATAAGTTCCTGGCATCGAAATTCAACTGTGGGGATACCCACAATAAAGATGCTTATACGATCATAATCAAGATGTAGCCGGGCTATTACCGAGGAGGGGTTTAATTTGGGCGGTGGGTAATTGAGAGGAGTGGGGAGTTTGGGGAAGGGGGGATTGGGTTTGTATTTCGTATGTCGTATTGCGTATTTCGTATGTCGTGTGTCGTATCGCGTATTTCGTATGTCGTATTGCGTATTTCGTATGTTGTATTGCGTATTGCGTATCGCGGGGGGTGGGTAATTGGGAGGGGTGGGGACTTTGGGGGCGGGGAAATTGGGTTTGTTTGGGTTTGAATTGGGTTCGTTTTTTCGAGAGGTCTGGGGTGGTTTATTTTCGTAAACCTTTGTGGGAAAGAGGGTTGGGTTAGTTTTGTCCATAAAGAGGATTGGGTTTGTTTGGGTTTGTTTTGGGTTTGTTTTGGGTTTGTTTTTTCGGACTCTCCGCTGCCATTTATTTTCATAAGCCTTTGCAGTAAATAGGGTTGCATTGATTTGGCCTCTGAGAAAATTG
>JAGMDR010000142.1 GCA_023128595.1 Planctomycetota bacterium
AGCGACTGCGGCAATCTCAATCCTCAGACTACAAGAACCGGCTATTTTCTTAGGAGCGCGGCAATCTCCAGCCCACGACAAGCACAAGATCCCATCACCTCCACTACCCACATTCGATACTAACCGGGTGGCACGCTCAAGCGCAGCTTGGGCGTGGTTGCAAGCAAACGGCCGTGTGGCACGCTCAAGCCCGAAGTCGCAGGTCCGGCTCCGACGAGGGCTTGGGGATGGCCGCACGAATGATCCGTTCCCCCCTCACGCCCAGCTCCTGATTGTTGCTTTATTCTCCGTCCCCGTGTATGCTTGTGGCCGAATCGCCCGCTGTGGCAATGCGCTTTTACAGAAAGATTCGGATAACAAACGGCGTTCCGCCCCAAAAGGATGTGTTATGGGTATCAGAGCCGCCCTGAAATCTAAGCAGGCCAAACAGATAACGACCGCCATCATACTACTGCTTAACATCGCGCTGTGGGTTGTCCCGAGCAACGTCGCTTATCTAATTGCTCAGAACAGACACGTCCTTCTGGGTCGATACAGTGTCGATCACCTCACAGCCCTTTTTTTCCTGATTCCGATCAGCGCTATGGCGTTGTATTTGACGTGGTCCAACGAAAAGAACAAAAAAGAACGCAAGTTCAAGGTCGTAGCCATATCTGTTTCCCTCATCGTCTCGCTCATCGTTATGGACATTGTCGCGCGCCTCATGCTGCCAAAAAGATACGTCGCGGAACAGACCTACTTCCACCGTCCACCCAACACCGTTAAAAGCGGAACCTCGAAAGACGTCCCGGAAGAAGCCTTCCTCTATCCCAGAACACCGCCCGGCTATCCGGACATCCGGTACACCCTCACCATTGACAAAAGGGGCTTTCGCAACAAAACCGACCTCGAAGAATACGACGTAGTAATCCTCGGCGATTCATTCGCCGAAGGCTCTCGCGTTACCGACGAGCACACCTGGCCCGCCCTCCTCGCACAAAAAAGCGAGCTGGCGGTGTATAACCTCGGCATGTCAGCCGGCCACCCAGGCACATATTTGGAAACCCTAAAGAAATTCGCCCTCGAACTATCTCCCAAAACCGTCGTGTGCCTGCTCTACGAGGGAAATGATTTCCGAGACTCCAACTTCCGCAGGAAAGACACCTTCTCAGAGCAACTGGAGGATTGCTTCAAACAATCCCCTATTCGCAACGCCTTGAAAAACCTCTTAATCCGCTGCTTCGGCTCAACAACCGCCAACCACCCGCCAGCCAAAACAAAAGCCGATCCCAAGGGTGCCGGCGAAAACCCGGCTCCTAACCCGACGGTCCAGTCAAAGAGCCCACTTTCCTGGCTGCCCGTCACCTTGCCCGACGGCCCCGACGGCAAATATTACACCTTCAAAATCAAAAGACTCCTGGAGCATTTTGTCACAAAGAAGGCCTTTCTAAGTTCAAAAGGCGCCAAGAAAACCTTTGACGCCCTGCGAGAAATCAAGAAAATATGTAACGAAAAGAATATCCGCCTCATAATCGCTTACGCCCCCGACAAACCACACGTCTTGCTGCCGCTGATCACCGAAATAGTCTCACCCGAGCAGCTTCACGCCTTTATGGCACTAAAGGAAAGAAAACTACCACCAGCCGACAAATTGCTGGACACTCTCCTCCCACGCCTGAACGTTCAGGAATCCGCCTTCCGGGAATTCTGCCGCGAAGAATCAATCGAATTCATCAGCCTCACCCAACCGCTCCGCCGCGCCATAGCCGAAGGTTCCCAGGCCTATTTCACTTATGACCAGCACTGGACGCCCCCCGGCCACAAAATCGTCGCCGACACTCTTTGCCAATATATGCAAACCACCAGCGACCCATCGAATCGCTGAGTCTCAATACTCCGGATATGAGCTTGCGAATTTACTTTTCATGCTCTTTCTTACAAATTCATCGGTATCCCGCGGTCTCTGAGGTATCCCTTTATTTGTTTGATGGTGTAATTCTCGAAGTGCGTGATTGACGCCATCAGCACCGCATCGGCCCCGCCTTCAACAATCGCATCGTAGAGGTGTTCGAGCGTGCCTGCCCCGCCCGATGCGATTACCGGGATATTGACCGCATCGGTCACCGCCTTGTTCAGCTCGTTATCGTAGCCCGCCCTGGTCCCGTCGGCGTCCATACTCGTCAGCAGTATCTCGCCGGCGCCCAATTCTGCGCCTCTGACCGCCCACTCAACAACGTCGATATCCGTCGGCTCGGTCCCGGCCTTTACGCACACCTGCCATCTGCCCGGCCGATGTGGCACGGGCATCCTGCCCGTGTTTTCGAAATCATCGGCAGGATGCCGATGCCACTCCTTCGACCGGCGAGCGTCGATTGCAAGCACAACGCACTGATTGCCGAAACGCTGAGCCGCCTCGCCAAGCACCTCCGGATTCTCTACTGCCGCGGTATTTACCGAGACCTTCTCGGCCCCGCTCCGCAGAAGCGTATCAATCTGCTCGACCGTCTGGATGCCCCCGCCCACAGTAAACGGAATAAAAACATTTTCCGCAACCTTTTCCACAAGCTCCACAATCGTCTCGCGCGAGCGAATAGTGGCCGTGATATCCAGAAACACCAATTCATCCGCCCCCTCGTCGCTGTACCGGGCGCCAAGGGCCACAGGGTCCCCCGCATCCTGAAGATTAAGAAAATTAACACCCTTAACCACACGGTTATCTTTAACATCTAAACACGGAATGATTCGTCTCGTCAGCATATTTTCGTATGTCGTATGTCGTATGTCGTATTTCGTATTTCGTATGTCGTATGTCGTATATCAATCAGGCCCGCAGGGTGGGCTTGAACCAGCCGCTAAACCTCGCGGCTTTTTCGGTTTTCGCAAATCTCATAGAAATTCTCCAGCACCTTCAACCCCGTCCTGCCGCTCTTTTCCGGATGGAATTGCACACCGTAGATATTGCCCTTCTGCACCGACGCAGCAAGGTCGAAACCGTAGTCGGCATACGCCACCCTCGCCTGCTCGTCGGCAACCTCGGCACAGAAAGAATGCGCAAAGTAAAAATGTTTAGCCTCCCCTAAACCCGCAAACAAATCCATATCCCCCGGCAGCTTAACCTGATTCCAGCCTATATGCGGTATCACCCGCCCCGGCGGAATCGGCCCGACCTTACCTCGCACCAATCCAAGCCCGTCGTGCAAACCGTATTCGCTGCTCGTCTCAAAGAGCATCTGGTAGCCCACGCAGATACCCAGCAGCGGCTTGCCGCTCAAAGCAACCTCTTTCACCAATTCAGCCGCCGAACCCAAGGCGTTGACGGCGTACCCAAACGCCGCAACACCGGGCAAAACAAGCCCCAGCGCATCTCTAATCGCCCCCGGCTCGCTGCTAAGGGCCACCTCACACCCAATATACCGAAACGCGTTACACACGCTCCTGACATTACCAACATCGTAATCTATAACCACTATCATAACTCAAATTAAACGACACAAAACAACCTTCGTCAAATGAGAATATCTGATAGACCGATTAAGCAGAGATAATTTGCCATCAACCAGGTGACCGGCGCCTTTATTGATGCGCTGGCCGCACAGGAGAAACTCGCCCTCACCCAGGAACTGGTCCGCCTGGCCAAGGAAACCCACAACGCTGTGGCCCTGCGGGTCAACGCCGGGAAAGATTCGCCCCTCAAGAAAACCAAGGCCAAAGTCGCCCTATCGACTGCGCAAATGCAATCCGAGCCGGCAAGCCAGGCCCTGCAATCCGCAAGGACCCAACTATCTGCCACCTGGGGCGCCCACACTCCCGCTTTCCAAGCCGTTACGGGCCCGTTCTACGAAGTCCCGCCCGTCCCGCACCCTAACGACCTGACCGCCCGCATTTCACAGAACCCCGATATCGCACGCTGGCCCGCCGAGAAGCAAAAGTATTTCGCCGCTCTGGACTTGGAAAAGGCAAAGGCAACCTCCGATCTCACCCTCAGCGGCGGCCTCCAGCAGCTCAACGAAGGTGGCGATACGGCCTTTATCCTCGGCCTTTCTATTCCAATCCCGATGTTCGACCGCAACCAGGCGGGCATTCGCCGGGCAACCTATGCGATGGAAAAGGCCGAAGAATTACGCAGAGCAGTCGAAATAAATGTTCACGCGGCCCTGTCCGAAGCGGCACAAAGACTTTCCACCGCCTTCGCCGAGGCGACCGTCCTGACAAACGACGTCTTACCCGGCGTCAAAAGCGCCTATGACGCCGCCGGCCAAGGCTATCGCGAGGGAAAATTCGACTACCTCGATGTCCTCGACGCCCAGCGAACCTTATTCGAGGCAAAGGGCCAATACGTCGAGTCTCTCGCAGCCTACCACAAAGCCAGGGCCGACGTCGAGCGGTTAATCGGACAGACTATTAGCGCTCAGAAAAATCCCCTAAGTGACACCCAGAACAGCAATTAGGAGGACTCTATGTTAGTATCAAGAAAAGTCAATCAGATGGGCTTGATCCTCTCCGTATTTATTGTCCTTACCGGCACGGGTCTTTGGCTCACCGGGAACCTGCATTTCGGGCCAGAGCACGTTACTGAGGCTGCCCACATTGCTCATGACGCAGAAAAATCGGCATGGTTCAAATAAGTCAGA
>JAGMDR010000143.1 GCA_023128595.1 Planctomycetota bacterium
CCCTTTTGTATGTCCTCACCTTGCCTGCTATTTTGTGGCTTATTTTGGTACTAAATTTCAACAGATGCACCATGCTCATTACACTTCTAAAATTCAATCAAATACGCAGGGGGGGGAAATCTGTGCCTCTGGGGTCCCGAACGATTTTTCTCGCTCGTACGATATGCCAATCTCACCTATTCATTATTCGGATGAGCACTTTTTTCCCTTTTTTACTCGGTTTGTGCCGGTTATACTGGTTGAGTCAGTTAAGAACTCATTTTGTTACAGTTTCTTAGAAACAAGGTCCCGGGATGGACAAGAATCCAACCGGGCGGTTGGAGTGAATTGAAAGGAGACTACCTGATGACTGAAGAATATCGTGAAAGAGAGCCTGTGCGGAGGACGTGCTGCCCCTGCGGCGGACATGATTCGCCTGCCGAGCTAACAAGGCGGGGCTTTTTGCAAGGCGCCGGTGGAGTAACATTGCTTGGACCGGCGGTGACGGGACTGACGTGGTCGGCCGTGGCGATGGCCGAGACGCAGAGCGAGACTGCACCCAAGCGTCGCGCGATTGTGGTCAAGCCGCTGCTTGTTTACAGCACCCCGAAGCCCCGGCACCAAACCAGTTGGCGAAGCTGGGGGGGTATCCAGACCGAGCAGGATGCCAGGCAGGAAGTCGCGCGTATCAAAGGCGAACTGGATGGGCTTGCCGCCAAGTCGGATTTTCCGCTTCAGTTTCTGCCGGTCGCGCGTGTGCGCGGTGGGGGCGATTTCGCCGGTATAGATGACCTGGAGAAGGCCGATGTCTTTCTCGTCTATGCCGCCGGCGGCTGGATGGGGATATTCGACGCACTGGCCAAGCAAGGCAAAGACATGATCTTTTTCTGCCGCCATAAATCCGGACCGGTCTATTTATGGTATGAGATCATCAGCCCCCGCTATTTGCGGCAGCACACCGATACGCTCGCGGTCAAAGGCGTCGATGACACAGACGTAGTGATCGACAGTCAGGATGAGATTTTGTGGCGGCTGCGCGCGCTGTGCGGCCTGCGGAACACTATGGGCACGCGCATAGTGGCGATTGGCGGGCCGGGAGCCTGGGCCCAGCCGAGAGACGTCGTGCCCAAACTGGTCAAGAACAAGTGGCGCTTTGACATTCAGACGGTCTCGTACGATGAGTTAGGCAAGCTGATCAAGCAGGCGCGGGCGGACGGCGCCGCCGTGGCCCGTGCGCGAACGCGGGCCGACAAGTACCTCAAATCAAAAGGCACCAAACTGGAAACGAAGCGCGAGTTTGTGGACAATGCGTTTTTGTTAGAGCAGATCTTCCGCGGAGTGATGAACAAGGCCGGCTGCGGAGCAATTACAATTAACGGTTGCATGGGGACGATTATGCCGATCTCAGACACGACCGCGTGCTTGCCGTTGAGCCTGCTCAACGATGCGGGGTATCTGGCGTTTTGCGAGTCGGACTTCGTGGTGATACCATCCGGTGTGCTCCTTGCGAATATCTCCGGCAAGCCGGTGTTCCTCAACGATCCGACTTACCCGCACGACGGATTGATTACGCTTGCCCACTGCACCGCGCCGCGGAAGATGAACGGCAAGGATTTTGAACCGGCAAGGATTATGACGCATTTCGAGTCGGACTACGGCGCCGCCCCGAAGGTAGAGATGCGCAAGGGTCAGCCGTTGACTGTTATTGTGCCCGATTTTGCGTTGAAGCGCTGGGTTGGACTGCCGGGGAAAATTGTTGACGCTCCGTTTATGGATATCTGCCGCTCGCAGATCGACATCAGCTATACCTGCGATGACCTCAGGCTCGCCGAACGGATGCCCGGATTCCACTGGATGCTCTGCTATGGTGATTACATGCGCGAGCTCGGTTATGTGCTTAAGAAGGTCGGGATAGAGTGGGAAGACCTCAGCGCCTGACGAATCTCTGCCGGCGAATTACACCGTGCGCGCCGATGCTTCGCGCCGTCGCGCGTCAGTTGTAGGGTGGGCTCTGCCCGCCAATCTTCTAATTCAACAGTGTAAATCCGTGTTAAGCCGTGTCTAATTGTTCTTTTGTGCTTTTGCGTACGCATCCCGCAGCTTATCACACCGCCTACGCATCTTCGCAAGGATATCCGCGTATTTTGGGTCCGAAGCGAAATTCCTGAGCTGGTCGGGGTCGGCCTCCAAATCGTGCAGGAACTCATAACCCGGCTGCTGCTCAAAGTACCGCGCATAGACATACCGCTGCCCGCGAACACCCTCCCACTTGGGGATCGCCTTGTGGTTCATCAAATGCTCGCAGAAGAAATCATCCCGCCACTGCCGCACTTTCTTGCCGCGCACAAGTGGGACCAGACTGGCGCCCTGATAGTGACTCGGCACATCAACGCCCGCAAGCTCAAGCATTGTCGCGGCCAAATCGATGTTGAGCGCCATCTCATCGCGCAGCTTGCCGCGCTGCTTCTTTGCAAGCCGCGGATCATAAACAATCAGCGGAACACGCAGCGATTGTTCGTAGTGCGACCACTTCCCCGCAAATCCCCGGTCTCCCATATAGTAGCCGTTGTCGCCGTTGTAGATAATAATCGTATTGCGATCAAGGTTATGCTCTTTGAGCGCCTCGCGCACCCGCCCAATCACCCGGTCCACCCCGCTTATCATGCGGAAATACGCACGCATGTTCTTCTGATACTTCCGGGGCGTGTCCCATCGCCAGAAATATCGGTCCCGGTTCATCGATTTCTTGAGAAACTCAGGCTGCGACTCGAAAATCTTCGGATCGCCCAACCGAGGCGCCGGTATCTCAACGTCCTCGTACATCCCATCGACCGCCTTCGGCCACGGATAGTGGTTCTCCTTGTCCCCATCCTCGGCGTGCACGGCGTTAAAACTCACCGAAAGACAAAACGGCTGCCCGTCCGGATTCTCGTTCAGAAACTCAATCGCCCGGTCGCCCGCGATCTCAGTCTCGTGCCGGAGCGTTCCATCAGCCTGCTTCTTGAGGTACGGGCCTCGGCCGTGAGGCTTGAAGTAGTCAAACATCTCCGACCGCACGTCCCCGGCAACCTTTACGCCGAATTTACCGATGAACCCTGTCCGATACCCCCCTTCTCGCAGCAAGGCCGGGTAGCTCGCACCGGCGTGCTCTTCACTAATTGGCGGCGTACCAAACGTAAACCCATGAGTACGCTCGTACAGACCGGTAAAGACAGAAGCCCGCCCGGCCGCGCAGATACTCGTTGTGACGAACGCATTGGTAAAGCGCACGCCTTCCGCAGCTAAACTATCGACCACCGGCGTCTTGAGGATCGCATGCCCCGCACAACCCAACGTGTCGTTACGTTGATCGTCAATCAAAAAGAACACAATATTAGGCCGCCCTGCCCTCCGCCCTCCTGCCGGCGCCGCACAGGACATCGTCATACAAGCCGCACCCGCACCGATCATCCTAAGAAAAGCTCGTCGTGTCATTCCCATCGTAATTTACTCCTCGATAATAAATCCATAACCTGTTCCCACTTTTCGTTTAGCCCCGCCACCTGTGGGCGGGGTTCGTTCATCTTCCGGCCCTGAGCCAGCGTGGGCTCTGCCCACCACTCAATTCAAAAAAAACAGTGTGAACCAGGTTAATCTGTGTCTGATTCTTCTTTGCTTATTGTTTATCTTGGTCTTGCTTGTTATCTCCGGCCACCGCTTTCTGCCATAAGAATAGCGATATGGCAAGTGCGCCCAAGATGACTGCATTGGTCAACAAGGTCATTTCTAATTTGTCACTTACGATAATTGTAAGTAGCTGTCCTGCCGCCGCAACCGCCACGCTCGCGGTCAGCCACCCCCAGGCCAATCGCAGATGTCGCAGGCTCCCGACCTGTTCGGGTTTGTACAACCTTGTCACGGCCAGTAGTGCCAATACTGCAACAATCAGAATAACAATCAGAATGTACATATAATCTTCTCCTTGAGATATATAACCTTTCAACTGACTGCCGCCGTCCACACGACGCGACCGCGCAAGTCTAACTCTAATCTTATCGTTTTGTCAAGGGGCCCCTGCCTGCCTTTTTGTGCCGCAGTCATTGCGAGGCCCGCCGCAGCCGGGCCGTGGCAATCTCAACGATATTGCGTATTCTCGCGCCTTCTGTGCCTTTTCGCGGCTGATTTGCCTTATTATATCTTCTGCCTTCTGTCATCCTTCATCCGTCGTCCTTGGTGTCTTGGTGTCTTCCCGGCTAAATGACTAAATGATGATTTTTGTTTTTTTGAGGGTCGGTTTGGTGTATAGTACGCGGGTAAATGGTAATCGACGTTGTCAGTTAAGTTAAGAGTGAGGTGAAATGAGATGACACACAGCGATAACAAATTCATCAGTTTCTCGTTCCTGCTAATGTTCTGCCTGTTACTATCTCAGTGCGCCGAGGCGGTAAACCTCTACGTCTCGCCAAAGGGCAGCGATGATTGGTCGGGCCGCCTGGGCAAACCGAACTCCGCGCGCACGGATGGCCCGCTGGCATCGCTTAACGGCGCCAGGGACGCGATTCGCAAGCTAAAATCGCAACGACCTTTGGCCGAGCCTGTTCGCGTCATTGTCGCAAACGGGACATACGTTCTGGAAGAGCCGTTCACACTAACTGCCGAAGACAGCGGGACAAAGGCCTGCCCCATCACTTACGAAGCCGCAAAGGGCGCCAAGCCGGTGTTTTCCGGAGGGCGGGAAATCAAAAACTTCGTGGTCGAGGAGGAAGGTTTATGGCAACTGCACATACCGGAGGTGGCGGCGGGCAAATGGTACTTCGAGCAGTTGTTCGTCAACGACCGCCGCGCCGTACGAGCCCGAACGCCAAATAAGTGGTACCACTACATGGGCCAAACCTCTGAAGTCCCGGTCGAGGGAAAGCAGGGACAGTACCGCCGGACAAGCACCGTGCGCGCCGATGCCCTTGCACCACTGCGAGGACTCAGCAGAAAGGAAATCCGAGATGCCACGTTAGTCGCATACCATAAATGGTGCGTAACACGCCGGTATCTGACGGATATCGATACAGAGGCCAATGTCATCGTCACGGTGGGCGAGAAGCTCAAGAGCTACTCAGGCTGGCCGAAGAGTACGCGTTTTCACTTAGAAAACTACAAGACGGCGCTGGATGCGCCCGGCGAGTGGTTCCTGGCGCGTGACGGGACGCTTTACTACAAGCCGCTACCGGGCGAAGATATCAGCAAGGCGCATGTGGTCGCGCCGGCGGTAGAGAAGCTCGTCGTTTTCGATGGGAAGCCGGAGGCGTCACAATTCGTCGAACATATCAAATTGAAGGGTCTGAGATTCCATCACAACCATTACGTGCTTGCAGCGAGCGGATATGCGCCGTATCAGGCGGCTTACGTGACGGAAGCGGCTGTAATGGCCGATGGGGCGCGGAATATCGTCGTGGAGGATTGTGAGGTAGGTCACACGGCAACCTACGCTGTTTGGTTTCGCAAGGGCTGCCGTAACTGCCGGCTTGAACGCTCCTACCTCCATGATCTTGGGGCCGGCGGCGTCCGGATAGGAGAGGGGACGATTCGTTCCGATGAGCCGTCGCGCACCAGTCACATAACAGTGGACAATAATATTATCCGCGCGGGCGGGCGGATATATACCTCTGCCGTTGGGCTGTGGATCGGCCAGAGCGGCGACAATGCCGTTACGCATAATGACATTGGTGACTTTTACTATACCGGCATATCCGTCGGCTGGCGATGGGGTTACTCTGGCAGCCTCGCCAAGCGAAATACGATTCGCTTCAATAACATCCACCATATCGGCTGGGGGGTCCTCAGCGACATGGGCGGGATTTATACGCTGGGGCCCTCGGAGGGCACCGTGGTGAGCAACAACATCTTCCATGATGTCTATTCCTATTCTTACGGCGGCTGGGGCCTCTATACCGATGAAGGCAGCACCGGCATCCTGATGGAGAATAATCTGGTCTATAACGTCAAGACCGGCGGATTTCACCAGCACTACGGCAAGGAGAACGTCGTCCGCAACAATATCCTCGCCTTCAGCAAGCTCTACCAGGTCCAGGCAACCCGCGTCGAGGACCATCTGTCGTTCACGTTCGAGAACAATATCGTCTATTACAACGAGGGCGCGCTCCTATCCGGCCCATGGACCAAAGTCAGAGTCAAGATGGACAAAAACTGCTACTGGCACGCCGGCGGAGCCGATGTCTCATTCCCCGGTAATGACTTTTTCGACTGGCGGGAAAAAACCGGCCACGACAAAAATTCCATAGTCGAGGACCCCCTGTTCATCGACGCGAAAAATTACGACTTTCGGCTAAAGCCGAACTCCCCCGCCCTCAAGCTCGGCTTCAAACCCTTCGACTACACCAAGGCCGGCGTCTATGGCGACCGCGAATGGATCAAAAAGGCCGACAGCGTGACATTCCCGCCGCTGGAGATCGCCCCCGACCCGCCGCCGATATCAATCAATGAAGCCTTCGAGTCGAGCCCCGTCGGCTCGCAGCCAGCCGGCGCAGAGGTCCACCTGGAGAACAAGGGAGATTCGATTACCGTGACCAACGAGACCGCCGCGAGCGGCAAACACAGCCTCAAGATCGTCGATGCACCAGGCCTGCGAAACGCATTCAACCCGCACTTTGTTTATACCCCCAACCATTCCGACGGTCTGACGCGATGCTCATTCGATATGCGAATTGAAAATGACGTGCAGATAAATCACGAATGGCGCGACTGGCGAGGATCACCCTACAGCATCGGCCCCAGCTTCTGGATAAACGGAACCAAGCTCCAGGTCCGCGGCAAGAGCCTGATGGATATTCCCCTCGACAAATGGATCCACCTCGAAGTCACCGCCGCATTGAAAAACCAGGGAATAGGAACCTGGAACCTGACCGTCACACTCCCCGGCCAACAGCCAAAAACATTCCAAAACCTAAAAAACGGCTCCCCAAAATTCGACAAGCTAACCTGGCTCGGATTCATCTCAAACGCAACAAAAAAAACCACCTTCTACATCGACAACCTCCGCCTGACCAACAAGACATAAGAGCATGCAGGGTGCGATATTTCGCACCACTTTCACTCATCTTAATTCGCCTTGGTTCGTGTAAATTCGTGGTTAATACAGTCGCACGATGGCCTTGAGCCCACCCGATTCCCTTGCTCCCTTACGTGGACTCCCGGCTGTGTTTTCACATTCGCCGAGCGTTATCGCCCTGCCGACCAGCGGATAGCTTGGCGGACGAGGGGTTCGAGGCCTTCGGTGGATTCAGGGTGGGGGCTGGAGCAGAAGACCCGGCCGTGGCCGTACCGCCCGACGATTACAGCCGGCGTATCTTTCATCACGCCCTCCGGGGCGTTGTTCTTGTTGATTTCTGTGCGAAAGTGAGCGAGGGCTTTGAAGTCGGGAATGTTCGCGTCTTGCGCCGGGGCAAGGATAGGGCCGTTGGCGTAGCGGATATCGATCAGGCCCGGCTCATCGGACAAAAGCCGCCGGCCTTCGCCGGTCAGCTCAATCTTGACCTGCCCTGTGCCCCGCTTCCAGTGCTTGCGGTCGATTACATCAGCGTCGATTATCTTCAGCGACCAGGTGTAATTATTCGAGGCAAGGTACGCCCCCGCGCAGAAACCCGCGTAGCCGCCCCCGTTTTCGACGAATTCGACTATCGCCCGGCAGCCGTCGTCTCCGAGCGCGCGGGCCTGCTTCGAGCCGGACCCGCCCGGAGCGATAACAACATCGAACTGCTTCAAGACCCCGCCCGTGATCTCGGCAACGCCCACCCTGCGAAGGACAATATTTGGAATTGGACGCAGATCGTGCTCGAGGTTGCCCGGCCCCTTGCCCCCCACTCCGCCGGCGTCATAGATGGCGACGTAGATCGCGTCGTCCGGCCTGGCATCGCTAACGAGCACATCTGGGCCGCCTGCCGCCATAGCCAGGTCGCTGAGGAACCGGTGCACCATAATTCGATGCTGCCGGGCGCGCCGCGAGATAGGCTGGTCTTTGTAGGTCGTCTCGAGGATCATCGATTTGATCTTCAATCGCTCGGCCGCGGCACGGGCAAGACTGCCATTGACCGGCGGGCCTTTTAGAACGAACTTCTTATTGGGGTCCTCGATGGTTTCGTTTAGGGTATCGAGCATTCGCCCGGCCAGCTCGGCCACTTCGGGCATTTTCGCGGCGATAACCGAGCTGCCGACACTTTTACTGTTGATCCGCGTGAAGTCGGAGCCTTCGTGCAGGTCGAGCAGCCAGTCCGGCCGCTGCGAGCCGATGAGCTCCCAGATCGCCTTGCTGAGCGTGCACTTGGGCCGGTCGCCGTCGGCTTTCGGGAAGTTGCGATTCAAATTGCTGCGGCCTTTCGGCAGGGCCGGCATCGAGCGACTATTGTTCTTCAGTGCCGGGTTATTTGCGCGGGGCAGGACAATCAGCTTGCCTTTTGTGATTCGCCAGTGCCGAATATGCTCGGCCGCACGGGCCCCGGCCGGCTCGTTCCCATGAACACCGCCTACAATCATAACGACCGGCCCGGGTTTGTTGGTGTCAGCGACATAATACCGCGTCTCCCACATCGTCCCCTGAGCGATACCACAGCTCCAACGCTTCTGCGCAAACGCGGGGCTCTGCAAAGCAATAGAGCAAAATAACAGCAGTGCAAGCCGGAGACACACGCATATTCGGTTGCTTTGCTGCATCGTGATAATCCTGTCCGTAAGCCCTTGCTTAGTCGCGGAACAAACATCGATATTGTAGGCTTTGTTTGCTTCTGACGCAACACGCCCCAATAGGCTGTGGAGTTAAATATAGCGGTTGCGCGCGCCGTAGTTACTTGTCCGTTAGCCAGCTTGGTCCAAACGTAACATCCACTTTTAAAGGCACATCAAGTTCTATAGCGGTGGTCATTTTGTTTTCGATCCAGATGGTGTGTTCCTCGGCCTCGCCGCTGGGAAGCTCGAAGACAAGCTCATCGTGGATTTGCAGGATGAGTTTTACCGGCAGGC
>JAGMDR010000144.1 GCA_023128595.1 Planctomycetota bacterium
ACGACGGTGTTGACGGCGAAGCGCTCGGCCTGGGCACGCTTATTTTTGTTCTTACTGTTGAGGTTCGGGATTCTTCGTCGGCGGTGGAGAATTGTCTCGGCGTACCCGCTTTGGGTCGCATCATCAATAACGCTATCCATAAACTCGCGGATCGAGCTGTAGCGAGCGAAGTAGTCGTCGATGAATTTCTTCGCCTCGCCGATGCTCATACCGACCGACCGCGCCAGGCCGAAAGCCCCCTGCCCATAGATGATGCCGAAATTCACCGCCTTGCACTTCGACCGCATTTCGCCTGTCACCTCCTCGATAGGCACGCCGTAAATCTGGGACGCCACAAATCGATGAATATCCCGGTCCGCCGCGAACGCCTCCATCAGGGCCCTGTCCCTCGAGAAATGCGCCAGAAGTCGAAGCTCGACTTGCGAGTAGTCTGCGCTTAGGATGCAGTCGGTCTTTTCGGCGGGCACGAAGGCCGAGCGAATCTTTCGACCGAGCTCGGTGCGGATGGGGATATTCTGCAGGTTGGGGCTGCTGGAGCTAAGGCGCCCCGTGGCGGTGATCGTCTGGTTGAAGGAGGCGTGCACCCGTTTTGTGCGTGGGTCCACCAGTGAGCCCAGCTTGTCCACATACGTATTCTTCAATTTCGCCAGAGTGCGGTACTGAAGTATGAGTTCGGCGATAGGATGCTCGGCGGCGAGCTGTTCGAGGACGCCGGCGTCGGTGCTGCGTCCGGTCTTGCCGATTCGGATGGGCGTGAGGTTAAGCCTGTCGAAGAGCACTTCGGCCAACTGCTTTGGTGAGTCGATGTTGAATGCGCACTCGGCTTGCTCGTAGATTCGGTCGGTGACGGTTTTGAGCGTTTCGGTGATCTCGCCGGACATCTTTCTAAGCACGCGGGTATCGAGGGACACGCCGTTATGCTCCATAGCAGCAAGCACGCGGACGAGCGGCATCTCGACCTGCTCGAATAACCTGTAGATATCGGGCGCCTTTTCGAGGCGGGCCTTTAGGTAGAGGTAGAGCTGGTAGGTTATATCGGCGTCCTCGGCGGCATACTCGGAGGCGGCGGCGGTATCGACCATATCAAAGGTGAGCTGGTTTTTGCCTTTGCCGATGAGGTCCGAGATTGGGACACACTGGTAGTTCAGGAAGTCGAGGGCCATTGCATCCAAGGAATGCTTACGGGCGGGGTCGAGGCAATAGGAGGCGACCATAGTGTCGAAGTAGATTCCCTTTACGGGCAACTGCGCGTTTTGAAGGACAAGCAGGTCGTATTTTATGTTCTGGCCGATTTTTTTGACGTTCTCATCCGCCAGTATCGGTGCGAGCTTGGGGCGGATTTGTTCGAGGTCGAGGTGCCGGCAGCCGAGGGGCGCCCTGACGGGGAGATAGAAGGCGGTGCGCGGCTGCCATGAGAAGCTGATGCCGACGAGGTCGGCCCGCATTGCAGAGATCGCCGTTGTTTCGGTGTCGAGGGCGAAGAGTTCTTGCTTTTTCAGCTCGGCGAGGAAGGCGTCGAATTTTTCCGGCGTGTCAATCAACTGATAGTCGTGGCTGGGGGCCGTCGCTCGTGACTCGGGGCCCGTAGCTCGTGGTTCGTGGCTCGCGTCAGCTTCGGGCACTGCATCGGCAGACAGGCCCAGTTGGGTCAGCAGGCGAGTGAAGCCGAGCTCGGTGAAGAGCTCGGCGAGCCTGGCATTGTCGAAATCCTTCAGGGCCAGGTCGCTGTAGTCGATTTGGATGGGCACATTGCAGTCGATGGTTACAAGCTCTTTGCTGAGGGTAACCTTGTCTTTGAAGCTACGGAGGCTCTCGCCCCGCTTGCCCTTGATTTCGTCGGCGTGCTTGTAGAGGTTTTCGATGGAGCCGTACTCTTGGATCCAGGTCAGCGCGGTTTTCGGGCCGACGTCGGGCAATCCGGGCACGTTGTCGGTGGTGTCGCCCTGGAGGGCAAGGCAGTGGAGGAACTGCTCCGGCGATATGCCCATCTCCTCGGCCATCCTGGCCAGGCCAAATTCTATGTCACGCTTCATGTCGTAGGCGCGGACGTGCTTGTCGAGCAATTGTAGGACATCCTTGTCGTTTGAGCAGATAAGGCAGTCGTGGCCGTCGGCGGAGGCCTTTTTGGCCAGCGTCCCGATGATGTCGTCGGCCTCGAAGCCGTCGAGCCTTAGCGTGGGGATATTCATCGCCGCGAGGATCTGCTCGATTCGTTTTATCTGGCCGGGCAAATCGTCGGGCATCGGCGGGCGATGGGCCTTGTATTCCGGATAGATCTTGCGTCTGAAGGTCGGGGCCTTGCTGTCGAGTGCGACGACGAGCATATCGGGCTCTCGGCGCTGGATCAGCCCAAGCACGGCCATCGTGAAGATGTACGTGGCCTTGGTCGGCTCGCCCGATGGGCTGGTAAGCTGCTGACGCATCGGGGCATAATAAGCGGCGTAAATGTGTGCGTGGCCATCAATTATGTAGAGTTGTTTTGGCATTGGCGCCACTGTATGCACCGGCAGGCGTGCTGTCAAGAACGGATTCACCAACGACCTCCGGTCATCCCGACCGAAGCGGAGGGACCAGGCCTCCGAATGCCAATCCGCCCCGTCCGCCGCGAGATAGGCGGGTATTCGTGGTTACAATTTCTTTTGCGGCTTTTGACTTCGCCGAGCTCAGTCGAGTCGTGGCTCTTTGCGGCAAAGCCCTTTTCATTTTCTTAAACTCAGGCTTGACATCAGCCGAAGATTAGTGTAAGCAGTGGATGCTTGATAGTCGATCCGAGTTGATTATGAACATTATTAGAAACATTGCGATTATTATAATTAAGGTAAAGCGGATGAAGCTGCCCTGAGAAAGGTATAATACTGAGTGTGATGAAGCCTTCCAGAGCAGCAAAGCCTGGGAGGCTTTTTTGTTACTGGTTCTCGCCACGAAGGCACAAAGAAGAATGGGACGCAGATTAGCACCGATTTCTGAGACACTGATTTACGCAGACTGGCATTGATTATAAGAGATGGTTGAATGAAGTTTCTCAAAGAAGCACAGTCTAAACCAGTGTTTCCGCCCTGGCGGACCTTCGGAATCCGTGTCGGAAAAAAGCAGTTAATGATTGAGGTTGCTACAACCGTCTCGAGTATTTATGATACTGTGTTCCGTGATGGTTATTGAGGTTTGAATATGTCCGAGAAGAAGAAAAAAGGTTATCGTGACACGTTGTGTCTGCCGAAGACGGATTTTGCGATGAAGGCGAATCTGGTTCAGCGAGAGCCGCAGATGCGCAAGGCCTGGGCGAAGACCGATATTTACGGCAATATCCGCGAGGCTCGTAAAGGCGCGCCATTGTACGTGCTGCATGATGGTCCGCCTTATGCGAACGGCGACATTCACATGGGGCATGTTATAAATAAGGTGCTCAAGGATTTTGTGGTCAAGTACAAGACTATGGCGGGCCTTGATGCGCCATACATTCCGGGGTGGGACTGCCACGGGCTGCCGATCGAGTCGAAGGTGGTAACGGACCTCGGCGATAAAGTGCGCCAGATGAGCAAACTTCAGATTCGCAAGGACTGCAAGAAGTATGCGAGCAGGTACGTCAAATTGCAGAGCAGACAGTTTCAGGAACTGGGGATATTCGGCGATTTTGATAATCCGTATTTGACATTCAAGCCGGGGTATGAGGCGGGGATATTGGAGGTGTTCGCCGAATTGGTTGGCAAGGGTCTGGTCTATAAGCAGCTCAAGCCGATCCACTGGTCGATTGGGTGCGAGACGGCTTTGGCTGAGGCAGAATTGGAGTATAAGGATATTTCGTCGCCGAGTATCTTTGTCAACTTTCCCGTGGCGGCTGAGAGTACGGATAAGCTCGTTGAGCTTGGTCTGGTTACGGCAGAGGAGGCCGATTCGTCGAAGGTCTGCTTTATGATATGGACGACGACGCCGTGGACGCTTGCGGCGAATCTGGCGATTGCGGTGCATCCTTATCTGGAGTATAAGGCGATAAGTTACGAAAAGGACGGGGACAAATTCGTTTCGATAGTGGCGGCCGAGCGCCTCGAGGTGGTCGCCGCGGCGGCCGGTCTGGAAGAAGGAGAATACCGTATAAGCGAGAAGTCGGTAAAAGGCGCCGAACTCGAGGGGTCGCGGTATGTGCATCCGTTTGTGCAGAGCAATCCGACGGACAAGGACGCCTTTATGGTAATCCTGGCCGAGTACGTTACGACGGAAGATGGGACGGGGCTTGTACATACTGCGCCGGGGCACGGGCTCGAGGACTATGTGTCGGGGCAGAAGTTTGGGCTGGCGGTGTATTCGCCGGTGTTGGACGATGGGCGGTACGACGATACGGTGCCCGGGTGGCTGCGTGGGCTGCGGGTTCTGGAGGTTGATACGGTCGTGAACAACAATTTGCGCGAGCAGGGTCTGCTTTTTGCGGAGGGGGAGATTACGCACAGCTATCCTCACTGCTGGCGGAGCAAGGGGCCGGTTATCTTTCGGGCGACGGAGCAGTGGTTTATCAGCGTCGATAGAGAGCTGCCGGGGGTGGGTAAGAGTCTGCGCGACTTGGCACTGGAGAGTGTGAAGAATGTAAGATGGATTCCGGCGTGGGGCCAGAAGCGGATCGAGGGGATGTTGGAATCGCGGCCGGACTGGTGCATCAGCAGGCAGCGGAGCTGGGGGCTGCCGCTTCCGGTTTTTGTGAACGGGAAGGGTGAGGCGCTGCTGACGAAGGAAAGTGTGCTGGCTGTGGCGCGGCACGTCGAGGAGAAGGGTTCGGATAGCTGGTTTACCGATTCGGCAAAGGAGATTCTCGGTGACGATTTCGAGCTGCCGGAGGGGTTTAGCTTTGATGATCTGAAAAAGGAAGAGAATATCTTCGATGTATGGTTTGAGTCGGGCTGTAGCTGGTACAGCGTGTGCGAGCGGGAGGCGGGCTGGCCTATTCCGGTGGATTTGTATCTGGAAGGGTCGGACCAGCATCGGGGGTGGTTCCAGTTGTCGCTTCTGCCGGCGCTGGGGGCGAAGACGAAGGCACCGTTTAAGGGGGTTTTGACGCACGGGTTTACCGTGGATGAGAAGGGGATGAAGCAGTCGAAGTCGTTGGGCAATTATGTTAATGCGCAGGAGGAGGTGGGCAAGTACGGGTCGGATATTCTTCGGCTGTGGGTGGCGAGCGTGAACTACCAGGAGGATGTTCGGTGCAACGATGAGATAATCGGGCGGACGCAGGATGCGTACCGGAAGATCAGGAATACGCTGAGGTATCTACTGGGCAATATCGATGATTTTGATCCGAAGACACACAGCGTGGCTTACGAGGAGATGAGCGAGATTGATAAGTGGGCGGTGCGGGAATTGGCGAAGCTGATTGGGGGGGTGACGGAGGCATACGAGAATTTTGTGTTTCATCGGGTGTTTTCGCTGATTTACAATTTCTGCACGGTCCAGATGAGCAGTATCTATATGGACGTGCTCAAGGACCGTATGTACTGCGAGGCAGCGGACAGCCAGTCGCGGCGAAGTGGGCAGAGTGCGATGTACAGGATATTGGACGGGCTGGTGCGGATGCTGGCGCCTATTTTAGTGCATACGGCTGAAGAGGCTTGGGCGGCGATGAAATTCAAGTCACAGGAGGCCGAGAGTGTGCACATAGCGGCGATGCCCGAAGTGAACGATTCAATCGACCTGGAGGGCGATGAGGCGAAATGGAAGAAGCTGATGGGGCTGCGGGATGAGGTGCTGCGGGTGCTCGAAGGGCTGCGGCAGGAGAAAAAGATCGCGAGCAACCAGGAGGCGAGTGTGACGATTAACTGCGATGATGAGTGCGAGGCGCTGCTGAATGAATTCGGATTGCAGCAGTTTGCCGGACTTTGTATTGTTAGCGAGGTGAAGGTGCAGAGGAGCGTGGCCGAGACGGTGGTTGGGGCGCGTAAGAGCGAGCACGAGAAGTGCCAGCGCTGCTGGAATTATTGGCCGAGCGTCGGAAAAGACGCTCAGCACGCCGACTTGTGCGAACGATGCGTGGCCGTTGTCGAGCCACAAAGGCACTAAGGCGCGAAGGCAACCACAGATTTCTCAGATTGGACACAGATTAACACTTATCCGTTCGGCTTCGCTCAGGATAACTCCTTGACAAATGGGGAGGGGAGAGGCACACTGGAGGCACGGGCAAGGCAGTTAAATCCGAGGCACGAAATCCTAAATCCGAAACGATGAGCAAAATTCAAGATGAGCGATGGTCAGCAGTAAATAGCAATGCAGTAGTAGATGGCAGACTTCTTGAAGGAGGCACTTATGGTAACGAA
>JAGMDR010000145.1 GCA_023128595.1 Planctomycetota bacterium
AGCCGGATGTATGCTGCGGGGTCGGGGAAGATGCGTGTGGGGCTTGTCGGGTGCGGGTCGCGGGGGACGGGGGCGGCGATGAACTGCCTGGATTCGGATAAAGCAGTCAAACTCGTGGCTTTGGCCGACGTGTTTAAGGACAAGTTAGACGGGTCGCTTAGGAACATCAAGAACAAGTTCGGCGACAGGGTTAAGGTCACGGCGGGCACCAGCTTCGTTGGATTCGATGCTTATAAGAAGCTAATCGCGTCCGATCTGGACATCGTGATCTTAGCGACGCCTCCGGGGTTTCGACCAATGCAGCTCAAGGCGGCTATCGAGGGCAATAGAAACGTGTTTATGGAAAAGCCCGGGGCGGTGGATCCGGTGGGCGTGCGGTCGGTTATCGCCAGCTCGGAATTAGCGAAGAAGAAGGGGCTTTCCATCGTGGTGGGAACGCAGCAGCGACGTATGTATCAGTATATCGAGGTTATGAAGCGGGTCTTCGACGGGCAGATCGGGGAGATAGTCGGCGGGCAGTGCTACTGGAACTGGGGCTCTCAGAACTGGCACTTCCAGAAAAGGAAGGCGGAATGGTCGGATATGGAATGGCAGATCCGCTGCTGGCCCTATTTTACGTGGCTATCGGGCGATCATATTGTCGAGCAGCATCTGCACAATATCGATATTATCAACTGGGCGATTGGGACGCAGCCGACCCAGTGCATCGGGATGGGCGGCAGGCAGGCCAGAACAGGGAAGCATTACGGCAATATTTACGACCACTTCACGGTGGAGTTCGAGTATCCGGGGGATATCCGCGTGATGAGCATGTGCAGCCAGATAGCGGGCTCGACCAGCCGGGTCGGCGAGAGAGTTGTCGGGTCGAAGGGCTGGGCGTACATGACCAGAGGTTCCGGAGAGATCGGGGGCCAGAATCCCTACAAACACCGGGGCAAGATGATAAGCGGTTTTGTGAAAGAGCACGCGGACCTGGTGGACAGCGTCCGCAACGGCGAACCCATAAATGAAGGCAAACACCTGGCTGAGAGCACAATGTGTGTGATTATGGGCCGGATGAGTGCCTATACAGGCCGGGCACTGAAATGGGACTGGGCGATGAACGCATCCAAGCTGGACCTGACGCCGGAGAAATATGAATTAGGCGATCTGCCTGTTCGACCGGTGGCTATCCCGGGTAAGACGAAACTGATTTAATCCGAACAGTGACGAAACACCGACAATGGTGGCAGCATACGTGTGTGCCACTTAGAAACAACATTGCTGAGATTGATTTGAAGGGGAGATAAGATGGCAGATAAATCGCTGAGCCGACGTGATTTTGTGAAAATGTTGGGGACAGGAGCTGTTTGGTTGGGTTTGTCGGGATGCGCAAGCCAGGCCGGGCCAGAGAAGGCCGCTCGGCGAGGTGCAAAGATGCCAAACTTTGTTTTCTTTCTCGTCGATGATATGGGCTGGAAGGATGCGGTCTGTTACGGCAGCAGCTTTTATGAAACACCGAATATCGACAGGCTGGGGAGGGGCGGTATGCGATTTACGGATGCTTACGCGGCTTGCCCGGTGTGCTCACCGACGCGGGCGAGCATTATGTCGGGCAAATATCCGGCTCGGCTGAATCTGACGGACTATCTTGTGGGCAGGCGGCGGGGCAAGCTCAATCCCGCAAAGTACATTCATCAGCTTCCGCTCGAAGAGGTCACGATAGCCGAGACGCTCAAAGAGGCCGGCTATGCAACGTTTTTCGCAGGCAAATGGCACATGGGAGGTGAGGGCTTCTGGCCGGAGGATCAAGGTTTCGATGTTAATAAGGGTGGTTGTGAGCGTGGCGGGCCTTACGGAGGCAAGAAATACTTCTCGCCCTACGGCAACCCTCGCCTGGCCGATGGTCCGGAAGGTGAGCATCTGCCGGACCGGCTGGCTTCGGAAACTGCGGCGTTTATTGAGAGCCACAAAGATGAGCAGTTTCTTACGTACCTTTCCTTCTACTCGGTGCACACGCCGCTGATGGCTCGGCCTGACCTCAAGCGTAAGTACGAGGCAAAGGCAAAGAGCGTACAGGCCGGTGAGATTTGGGGGCAGGAGGGTAGTCGAAAGGTCCGGTTGGTCCAGGACCACGCGGTTTATGCGGGAATGATCGAGGCGATGGATCAGGCGGTGGGCAAGGTCCTCGACGCATTGGATCGGCTGAATCTTGCGAACGATACCGTGGTTATTTTGATGTCCGACAATGGCGGGTTGAGCACTTCGGAAGGTCACCCAACGTCGAACCTGCCGCTGAGGGCCGGCAAGGGCTGGCTGTACGAAGGCGGGATCCGCGAGCCGATGATTATCAGGTGGCCGGGAGTTGTCAAACCCGGCAGTATGTGCAGTGAGCCCGTTACCAGTACGGACTTCTATCCGACGATGCTGGATTTGGCGGGTCTTCGGCAAAAACCGAAACAGCATATCGACGGCGTGAGCATAGTGCCGCTGCTCAAGGGGGCCAAATCGCTCGGTCGCAAGGCGATCTTCTGGCACTATCCGCATTACGGCAATCAGGGCGGCAGTCCGGGCGGGGCCATGCGGGCGGGGGACTACAAGCTGATCGAATTCTACGAAGACAACCGCGTGGAGCTATACAACCTCAAGGCCGATATCGGCGAGAAGAACAACCTGGCTGACAAGATGCCCGGAAAGGCCGCCGAATTGCTCAAAATGCTCAAGGCCTGGCGAAAAGACGTAGATGCGCAGATGCCTACGCCCAATCCTGACTACAAGCCAAGGGCCCAAAAGTAGCCGGCAAAGGCCGGTGAGGCCCAAAAAAACGCTCGAATCCTCGGGAAATGCCGAATCGCGGTACGTGTTTAGCCTGAAACCAGTACTGATATGTGGGTCTTGAGGCGAAAATTGGCCATTTTTGGCGGCAATTAACGTCTTTAACAGAAGAATTAGTCATGAAATCGTCGCTATCAATACTAATAGCTGGCTAAACACATACGAATCGCGTGCAGGATTCGTGTTGACTCGACTATGCCGCTTGTGTTAGAATATATATGGATATGGGTGCTCAAGATGCAGCCGTGATAGGCATGCTCAGACATCAGGAAGGAAATAGAAGATGGTCAAGTCTATGAGGGACTTGCTATCGGCCCTGATATTGGCCGTATGTCTGATCGGTTCTGCGTGGGCGGCCTGCCCGGATGGGGATATAAGCGGAGATTGCCAGGTTGACTTTGACGATGTCAACTTTCTTGCCGAACGATGGCTGGATCCGGCGGGCAGCCCGGCGAGGACGACAGCGGCATTATCCCCAACCCCGGAGCTGTCGTGATTAACGAGCTGCTGGCACACTCGCCCGGCACGCCTGGGAACTGGATTGAGCTGTATAACACTACCGGCTCCCAAATCGACATCGGTGGCTGGTATCTCAGCGATACCGAAATAGACCTCAAAAAATACAGGTTCGCCGATGGGACAAAGATTGACGCCGGTGATTACCTGGTCTTCTATGAGAACACGCATTTCGGCAAATTGAGCAG
>JAGMDR010000146.1 GCA_023128595.1 Planctomycetota bacterium
CCAATCACTTGCCGGAAAATCCGGCCACACCTCGAAGCGGCTGGCCCACAGAAATTGTTTGCGTATCTCGCCAAAATGGGCTAAAAGATGGTTTTGAAACTGGGAGTCTGGCCTGACCCAGTTTATTACTTGGCTGCACGTGAAAAGATGGATGTCATTGCGAGCGAAGACAGGATGCGATATGTCGAGTAAACGATTTCTAAGAAGAACGGGATTCTCCGGCAAGAGTATGGTCGTTCTTTTTGTTCTGGCGTTGCGTGTTTTCGCGCTGAACCAGGCCATTTGCAGCGCACAGCGCCAGAGCGCACCCAAGCTGGCGCCCTTGCCGGCGTCCGAGCTGCCGTTGAAGGAGCTTGCCTTCAAGATAGTCTATGAATCCTACCGCAAGACTAAGGCCAAGGACAACTGGGAGCTGTACCTGATAAATGCCGATGGTTCGGCGCCGGTCAATCTCACCCGCACGCCGAGTGTAGATGAGATGTATCCGCACGCCTCGCCGGACGGCACAAAGGTCTGCTTCGTTGCCGACGAATCTGGAGGGGGGCAGAAGGTCAGGAACGTCTATTATATGAATATCGACGGGACGGGTCGGGTGAAGGTGGCCGAGAACGCCCGGCAGGCCTGCTGGGGCCCGGACGGCAAAACAATCGCGTATCTGAAGGCCGAATTCGAGCGTTATACCATGAAGGATTATGCCACGAGGGGGATTTTCTTTTATGACATAAAGACCGGCAAACACACGCAGCATCCGAATAAGAATCTCCATCACCTTTATAATATCTGCTGGTCTTTCGACGGCAAATGGTTCCTGGGCACCGTCCACGGCGGGATGGGCTTCAAGCATGCCAACCTGGCCATCGAGGCCGACGGACCGGGCGTCTATGACCTGACGAAGTTCGGCGTTACAGGCTGTCGGCCGGACTTTCGATACGATAACAAAATGCTTACCTGGGGCCTGACCGACTGGGACCTGTGCGTGGCCGAGATTGATCTGAGCTCCGGCAAGCCCAACGTCACCGATGTTCAAAAGCTCGTCAAATGTGATAAGGCGCACGAGGTGTATCACAGTGATTTCTCACCGGACGGCAAGTATCTTGCTTTCAGCCACGGCCCCAAGGCACAGGAGATGGTTGGCGGCAAGGCGCCGGGCTGGAACATCTGCGTCAGTGATATGACGGGCAGATGGGTGCAAATCACCCGCGACGGCAACCACAATAAGGAGCCGGACTGGGTGCCGGTTCGAGGAGCCAGCCGTTAAGTTCAAGAGAACGGCTTCGCCGGTATGGAGGTTGAAGATCAGGTTATAGGTAAACGGCCAATGGGTGTTCGATTCACGAAGCGATTAGCCGGGGTTTTTTGGCTGCTGGTGTTCTTGGCAGTTGTGTCCGGGTGCCGGCGTGCAAAACAAACTACCGCTGCGCCACAGGTCATAAAGACGAAGACGGGCGTCGAAATGGTTGCGATCCCCGGAGGGTTCTTCGAGATGGGAAGCAGCAAAGGCGGCGCCGACGAGTCGCCCGTGCACAGGGTGTGGGTGAGTCCCTTTTTGATGGACAGATTCGAGGTGGTACAGGAGCAGTTCAAGAAATATCAAATCTCCGATCCTTCGCACTTCAAGAATCCGAAGAACCCGCTGGACCAGATTAACTGGACCGACGCGGCCATATACTGCAACGAGCGTTCGCGTGCCGAAGGTCTTGAGCCCTGCTACGACGAAGAGACCTGGGGGTGCAACTTCGAGGCAAACGGATACAGGCTGCCGACCGAGGCCGAATGGGAGTACGCCTGCCGGGCCGGCACGAGCACGAACTGGAGCTTTGGCAGCAACGCCCGCAGACTCAAGGCCCACGCCTGGTTTGCGGAGAACTCCTCCAAGAAGACTCATCCTGTCGGGCAAAAGAAGCCCAATCCGTGGGGGCTTTACGATATGCACGGAAACGTCGCAGAGTGGTGCAATGATTTTTATTCCGAGAATTACTACAGACGAAGCGGCGAGAAAGACCCCAAGGGAGCGGCCAAGGGGGCCGAGAGGGTCCTGCGAGGCGGCGCGTGGAACTCGGGATCGGGCAATTGCCGCTTGGCGTACCGCGCAAGCGATCCTTCCATTGACGACACCTGCCTGGCCAGCGACGCCATAGGGTTTCGCTGTGTAAGAGGGGCCGCCGTTTCCGACTTTTTGCAAAACGGCGACCGCAGAAACGAACCCAACAACGTATCAATCGAGGAGAATATGACAGAAGAAGACCCAGCCCGAAGCACGTCCAAAACAGGAATCGTTTACGATGAGATCTACCTCGAGCACTTAACGCCGCCCGGGCATCCGGAAAGGCCGGAGCGACTTCTCGAAACAATCGAGACGTTGAAGGTAACGGGATTATACTCTCAATTGGTCGAACTAAAGCCTGCCCCGGCCTCCCTGGAGTGGATAAAGACCATTCACGCCCCCGAGTACATAGAGCGGGCCAGGAGCAGTTGCGAAGACGGCATCGGGTATCTTGATTCTGGGGACGCCCCGACGTCGCAGAGGTCCTACAAGGCGGCCCTGATGGCGGTGGGGGGGGTGCTCGCCGCGGTCGATGCGGTTATGGAGGAAAAGGTCACAAACGCCTTTTGCGCCGTTCGTCCGCCGGGCCACCACGCACTTGAGAATAGAGCGATGGGGTTCTGCATCTTCAACAATGTTGCTATCGGCACGCGGTACGTGCAAAAGAAGCACGGGATGGCAAAGGTGCTGATCGTGGATTGGGACGTGCACCACGGCAACGGGACGCAGGCGGCATTTTACGACGACCCGAACGTGCTGTACTTTAGCGTGCACCAGTACCCCTTCTATCCGCGCAGCGGGAGCGAGGCCGAGAAAGGCAGCGGCAAAGGCCTCAACTACACTATTAACGTGCCTTTGCCGGCCGGCTCCGGCAACAGCGTCTATCTGGATGCCTTTGAAGCCAAACTCCGCCCGGCGGCCCTTGCTTTTGAGCCTGATTTTATCTTTATCTCGGCCGGGTTTGACGCCCATGAGAAGGACCTGCTCGGCGGTATGGCGGTCACCGCCGAAGGATTCGCCGATCTGACCGAAATCGTAAAGGCCATAGCCCAAAAGTGCTGCGACGGTCGGCTCGTCTCCGTTCTCGAAGGAGGCTATCATCTCGAAGGACTCGCCGCTTCAGTCGAGGCACACATCCGCGTTTTGATGAGGTAGAAGGACGCAAAATGTACTTTCACACCTGGCCTTTCGTAATATTCTTCCTGATTGTCTATCCCACCTATCTCGCGCTGAAAGGAACAAAACTCAGGCTCCCCGTGCTTTTGGCTGCCTCCTATTTTTTCTACGCATGGCTTAATCCGCTCTATCTGGTTCTCATCGCATATTCGAGCGCCCTTGACTACACGGTCGTGGCGAAAATGGCCAAAAGCCGGCGCAGAAAGTCCTGGCTTCTTGTAAGCATAGTCAACAATCTCGCCCTGCTGAGCTTCTTCAAATACGGCACCTTCGTCACTGATAACTTGAATATTCTCCTATCGTCGCTGGGTATCGGCTATGTCGTCCCGGCACCCGGTATATTTTTGCCTGTGGGTCTGTCGTTCTACATCTTCCAGTCGATGAGCTACACCATCGATTACTATCGCGGCAATATCGAACGAGAGCCGAGTTTCATAACCTATGCCGCTTTCGTTTCACTCTTCCCCCGCCTGTTGGCCGGTCCCATCGAAAGGGGCGGGAACCTCCTGCCCCAGTTGCACAAGAGACCCAGGGTTTCGGCCCAGGATATCGCCGATGGCCTCTCGCTTTTCGTTGTGGGTTTCTTCAAGAAGGTTGCCCTGGCCGATTATTTGGCCCTTTACGTCAACAACGTTTATGCGGCCCCCAAGCAGTCTCAGGCGCCGGCCTTGATACTGGCGACGTTTTTTTTCGCCTGGCAGATATATTTCGATTTCAGCGGCTACACCGACATGGCGCGGGGCGTGGCGAGGATGATGGGCTTTCGCCTTATGCTCAACTTTAACAACCCATACTTAGCGACGAGCCTCGGCGATTTCTGGTCGAGATGGCACATAAGTCTCTCCTCCTGGTTCAAAGACTATCTCTATATTCCCCTCGGCGGCAACCGCAAAGGGAAGTTCAGCACTTACCGGAATATGTTCCTGACAATGGTAATTTCAGGACTGTGGCACGGTGCGGCCTGGACATTTGTCGTATGGGGCGCGGTGCACGCTCTTGGCCGTTTTTTGACGCGGGAGCTGGAAGGAACTTCATTCTATAGAAACAAAGTGCCGAAACTCGCCAAACAGCTTCTTGTCTTTGGCTTCGTCACCTTCGCCTGGATCTTCTTCAGAGCAGAAAGCATAGCTGATGCGTGGCTCATCGTTACGAGGATTTTCACCTCCGGATTTGCAGACCCTCATTGCCCGTTGCTTGCTTTGTTTTTGATTTTTGCGGTCTGGCTCTATCAGCTCGCTTATGAATCCCGGCTAAAGTGCATCCTTGAATTGCGACTCGTGCGCGTATGCATAATTGTTCTTATGATTTTATACTTAGCTGTCTTTGCTCCTTCGAGCGAGCAACCCTTTATTTACCTGCAGTTCTAATATGCAGAACAAAGAGACAACACGAATGGCGACGGGTGGCACGCTCAAGCGCAACTTGGGCGTGGCCGAATCCTTAACTTAGACTATAGCACTATGCACAGAATAGACATAACACGGGCGGGTGGGCGCCGGCGCAGCTTGGGGATGGCCGAATCCGACGTTCCGTTCGCCTCGAATTGCGTGCGATTGTCGCCGCGCGAGTGGCTCATCGTCGCGATCATTTTTTCGGCCGTTTTTTGCCTTGCACCCACGCTTTGGAAACGGGTAGAGAGATTTGAGCCGGAGAACGACTATCGCTTGGGCTACGAGCTAAGCAGCGACTACTGGCTCTACCGCCGCTGGTGCCGATCGGCCTGCTCGCATTACGAAACGGTCGTCATCGGTGACTCAGTCGTCTGGGGACACTTTGTATCGAAAGACAACACGCTCTCGCACCACCTCAACAAGCTCACCGGCCGCGACCGGTTCGCCAATCTCGGCGCCGACGGTACACACCCGGCTGCGTTAGAGGGCCTGCTGCGATACTACGGCAAGGCCATCTCAAACAAGAACGTCATCCTGCATCTAAATCCGTTATGGATGAGCTCGGCCAAGCACGACTTGCAAACCGACAAAGAGCACCATTTCAATCACCCAAAGCTCGTGGCGCAGTTTAGGCCAAAAATCCCCTGCTACAAGGCCTCGTGTTCCGAGAGGATTTCCGCTGTTGTGGAGCGGCACGTGCCTTTGTTCAACTGGACGGCGCACTTGAACATCACCTATTTTGACGGTAGTGACGTGCCCACCTGGACCATCGACCACCCCTATGGCAATCCCCTCAAGCGCGTAACTTTCAGACTTCCAGTCTCGGACAGTTATGAGCGAAAGGCTGATCCGGCCAAGGTTGGGAGCAAGGCGATTCTTGAGTGGGTAGATCTGGACACGTCACTGCAATGGCTCTTTTTCAAAAGCTCGATTGAGCTGCTGAGGCAGCGAGACAACAGGGTATTCGTCCTCGTCGGGCCGTTTAACGAGCATATACTCGATACGGGGAGCATCGATGCGTATCGAGAGATGCAAAGTGAAATTGAGGCCTGGCTGCGCCAAAACAACGTTGCTTACTACATGCCCCCCGTTTTGCCCACCGAATTCTACGTTGACGCCAGCCACCCGCTAAGCGCCGGCTACGCCGCACTTGCAAAACAGCTCTTTGATTGCGAGATCTTCGGCGCCTGTATCCTCGGCGCTAATTGAGGCGAGAACTTCTGGCGAAGGAGCGAAAGACAAGACCACAGGGCCAACCCCCGGTGAGATAGCTGGCTTATGGGCAGGTAAGATCTCATCTCACGGGGCAGGCATAAAAGAATGTTGACATTTCATTTCCGGTAGACTAAATTGCTAACAAAGAGTGTTGTATATTATTATAGTGGGCTTGAAGATGAGATGGTGAGGAAGGAGAAGTAAGCGACATGGAATATGACGATCTGGAATTCAAGATCCCAAAGCAGTGTGATGACTACAATGAGTGCTCTGAGTTTGTCACGCATTCGATCGAAGAAATCATGCAACACGCAATCGAATCAGGGCGAAATCAGATCGTCATTAACACGAATTTGAAGCTCGGCCTGCCGATGGAGAACATCAACAAGATCGCAGGCCCGTTCGTCGAGGCTTGGGCTTTTGAAACATTCCACGCGGTGATGGAAGATAAGAATAACAAGTATTTGCTCATCAATGTTGAAGCTCAACAGCGTCTCCACATGGCCGATGTCATTCTCCAGTTCAAGAAGAAACGTAAGGCTGAATCTGGCGTCACGGCTGAAGTTGATGTCAAAGCGACGTCCGAGGACTTTGAGTCCAGCGGTAAATCACCAAACATAACTTCCTTTAAACGGATTCGGACTGCCTATGTCGAGGACCCGGATTACATCTTCATTATCCTATCTCTGAAGCACAGAGTCTATTCGACGAAGAATGAGGAAACAGGACTGATTGACGGAATTATGGAGATCGTCGCTCACAATGCCTACGATCTGAAGTTTCTGTCGATGTCGGACATCAGCTATAATCCAGCGCTAGGCAGTGGCCAACTTCAAGTCCGTGACATTCACTACGTGACGTTGACAGAACGAACCACTTGGGAGTTTTGCCAATTGGTGGATCAAAAATTCATCAACTCACGCAAGGGATTTGACCAGTGGCTTGAACTCGCGAAGTCCAACGAATGGATCAAGGTCGATGAGTGAAATCAATATCATCACAGGCGATGCTAGTGAGGAGTTGAAGAAGCTCAAGGTGTCTTCTGTTGATCTCGTGGTTGCAGACCCCCCTTATAACCTGGGCAAAGACTATGGAAACAACCACGACATCAAGGGGTTTGAGGACTACTTGTCCTTCTCGAGGGAATGGCTGCACGAGGCGCATAGAGTTTTGAAGCCCTCTGGCACAATCTACGTGTTCATGGGGTATCGGTTTATTTCGTACTTGTACGACATTCTTGATCGTCAGTTGCAGATGTTCTTCAACAGTTGGATTGTCTGGCACTACACGCAAGGCATGGGTAAGATAAAGGGTTTCTCTCCTCGACATGATGATATTCTGATGTTCACGAAATCCCAGGAGTTCAAGTTCAACTTGGATAAGGTGCGTGTACCGCAGAAGTACTATAGAGACCGAAACAACATGAGAGGAGCGAATCCGGGAGATGTCTGGGAGTTCTCCCACGTCCATTATTGCAATGGCAATCGCCAGAATCACCCGACGCAGAAGCCAGAAGGTCTTATCGAACGAATGGTGCTTGCATCATCAGATGAGGGAGATTTGGTTGTTGATCCCTTCTCCGGCAGTGGAACGACCCTTCGTGTTTGCCAGCAACTCAACAGACGAGCTCTTGGGATCGAGATCAATCCTGATTACGTCACGATGACACGAGACCGTCTCGGAGGGTCCTTCACGGGGTTTGACAGCGTTGACCCCCGAATGGGACGCGTACCCCGCGACCTACGCAGGCGAGATATTCGAGCAGACTATCTCAAGAAGCACAAGGGCTGGTTCCTGAATCATCATGAAAACGCAGTGAAGAAATTCGAGGACTCAGTGTCATCCACGTATGGACTTTCAGACAAGGAACCCTCAAGAGAACTGACGCTCTTCGAAGAAAGAGAGGAATACGAGCCTAAGAATCGCATCAAGAACGACGAGGAATAGTGCACCAGTTCGCTCTGCGTCATTCCTGGCGCCTCACGCGTGACGTTATGCATTGAATTGGCCTCGACTTTTCTGCGGCCATTTTCTTGATAATCAGGTTCGCTTTCACCTACTTGCCTTTCTCAATCACGCAGGCCAGATTCTCCACTTTACTGTGTTTCGTTCAGAATGACGTACTGTGAGAAGAATGGATTCTGAGTGTTCCAATAGACTGCTCCGGTCGCTGCGCTCGGTCGAAATGACGGGGCATGTGGGCGCCTGGTCGGGAGGGGGGTGTGGTTGCGAGAGATAGGAAGTGGGGTATTATCCGGCTTATACAAAGTAACTGCGCGCGGGATAGGGCGTGCTTGAGGTTCCAAGCCATCCCCAAGCCTTTCGGGCTTTATTGCGATTGGAGAAACCGCTGCCACGGGACGGCGATAATGGCTGCCTCGGTCCCGCATACCATTGAGACCTGCAGACCTCCGCCGTGACACGTGTAGAAGATTCGACCGTTCGAGACGACCGCGCCGATACATTCGCTGGGGTCCAGCCGAGGCCCCGACGAGACCAGTTCTATATCGCTCATATCTGAGAGGTCGTGAATGTCCATATTGGAGGCGAGCAGATATGGCTGCGAGAACGTAAACCGTGTGCACTTGTAGCCCTGGGCGAGGGTCTTGGTGATTTTGCCGGTTTCTTTGTCCAGGAAGGAGCCGTTGCGGTACTGGTCGTGCACGAATAGGAACTTCGGGGCGATAGTGACGACGTGTGTGACGTAGCGCATGGGGTCCGACTTCCAGATGAGCGAGCCATTTTGTGCGTCGATGCACCAGACGACGCTGCCGGCGGCTTCGACTTTGTTGTATCCGCCCAGATACAGGCGTCCGTCTTCTGCGGAGATGGTGCTGCCGCCGTGTACGAAGTACCTTGTGGTCAGCCAGATTACCCGGCCGGTCGCCGGATCGATAGCTGCGGTCAGCCCCTTGGCGCTGGGAAGGCCTCTCTTTGTTTTTGCCGAATGGCCGAAAAAGCACGAGTAGTACAGTGTCCCGTCTATCAGACACATCCCCGCGTCATCGCCGCCGGAGCCGAATTGTGAGAAGTCTCTTGTCCAGAGTTCTTTGCCGGTGTCAATGTCGTAGGCCCGCAACAAGGGCTTATGCGTCTTTGGAAAGCTCGGGATATTCTGGTGTTCAAAGAGCCATTGGAGGTCCTTCTCGCCGGTCCCTTCGCGCGCATATTTGCCGTACTTTCCCGTACCGAACATATAAATGGCGGCGTTCTCGTGTACGATAGGCGGTGACTGCCGATTCCAGCTCGGCGAACCGGCAAAAGGGGCCTGCCATAAGAGCTTGCCCGTGGCCGCATCGAGACAGCGCAGGAGGCATTTCTCAAGACCCGCCTGCGGAACCAGCAAACGCTCCTGGTAATAGAGAGGCGAGGTGTAGCAGATGTGTACCCCGGGGAAGTACGTCCGCCACAACAACCGGCCGGTCTCCTGCTCGACGGCGAAGATTTGGCCCTCTGCGGTGTGCGTGTACATCCGGCCTGCGCCGAACGTAGAGAAGTGCTTTGTCGTGCCTCGGTATCGACGGACCCAATTGATCTTGAAAGGCGGCTTTATTCCCTGATTGTCGCTGTTCGTGTTTGCCCAGTTGCCGAAGCTCGTAAAGCGGCTGTATTTGGAATCGGGCAGTTTACTCGTCAGGCGGCTTCGAGGCTTCCACAGCTCAAGGTCTTTGGACGGCGGGGAGGCCGTTTCTGCCGGGCCCAGGGCATAGAGATAACCGTCTTCGCACCCGAAGTACACCCGAGAGTCGCACACGGCAACAGGAGCGGAAATCGCTTTGCCGAAGCCCGTCTCAAACGACAGCACTTTGCCACTGCCCGACAGCGGCGCCACGTAAAGCCTTCCATCCAGACCGCCGTAGATGGCGGTATTTTTGAGGAGTATGGCAGATGAGATGGCCGGGTAGCCGCCGAGATGCCGGGGCTGGGCCTGGCCGGGCGTGTGCCTGGAGAGCCCGAAACCTTCTTCAGGCCGGCACCGATAGACATCTTGGCCGCGAAGGCTCACCGACGAAAAGCTCAGCAGCCCGCCGGCCGTGCTGGTCCTGGTCCCACGGACATAATCGCTCTCGATCTTGCCTTGCCGAAGTCGCAAAATGTCCACCCTGCCGCCGTTGTCTAAAAGTGTCCACTGTCGGTACACCGCTGCGTCTTCGGCGATGCTCAGGCCGAGTGTCGTGTTCCGCGGGACCTGGACGCCGCGCACCTTGGCGCTGTCTCCGGTGTCTTCGAGCCAGACGACGGACCCTCCGGCGGGCACAACGAGCGTTTTTCCGTGCATGGCCAGGTTCGCCGAGCAGCAGAACTGCTCGGCGGGCGTCACCCGCGAGCCTTTGTGCTTGAGCCAGTCCCGCCCGCTCCAGCGGTTGCCGGTGAAACCGAGCCTCTCTTTGGCAAAGTCCCATACCCAGCAAATTGTCCCGTCCGGCTCGAGAGCGTAAATCTGTGAGCCGAGCGTGGCAAAGTACACTCGGCCATTCGCCACTACCGGAGAGCTGAAGATCGGCCCGTCGCAGGGAATCTGTTTGACTACGCCGCCGTTGGCTCGATCGAGCACGTAGTAGAACCCGGCCATCGTACCGAAGTGCAGATAGCGCCCTGCTACGGCCGGCGATGATACATTGTTGCAATTGGCGTTGCCCCCGATGCTTTCATACTTCCACACGCTGCGCAGGGTGACGGCATCAAGGCAGTGAGCCGCTCCGGCGCCGTCTATCACGTAAACGCGGCCGTCGGCAACGACCGGGGCGGTAAAGACTGCATCCGTCAATGCCGCTGCCCCTGTCAGTCCGAGCGGTCCGGCCAGGCTCCTGTCAGGCACATTGCCCGAATGCCGAGCGTCATACTTAAACTGCTCCCAGTCCTCACCCGGTGCCGCAACCGCAGTGCACAAAAGAACGGCCAGTGCGAGAGCGAATATGTTTGACTTCGAACAATTCATAACGTGTCCTCCTTTTGCATTTGCACGCCTCTTTATTTCTCCCGAGGTGCTGTTGGTTTTGCATTGCGCCGGGCACGTTTGCCTTTCCGGTCCTGCGATTGCTCGCCGCGACCCTGCCGGCCTTGCCAAGTGCCGCCGCCGGCACAATGTAAGGAAAGGCTATTGCCGTCTGCTGCCAGAGCCGCAGCCTTGAGAAAGTCCCGCTGCCTGAAACGAACGGTATCCTGTTCTTGAAATGGCATCACTATCTCCTTGTATAGATCGGAACCCTACTCGATGTTCAGAGCGTACTTCCGCTGCTCATTATAACTCTTGAGTGTCTGAGCACGAAGGCAAAAAAAGGGAGAGTGGACCGGTGCTTGAGGCTATCTTCGCCGGCAGGGCAATTTCCTTGTGTCCTGCTTGTGGCGATGTTCTGGTTCTTACTACTGCTCTGTCGCAGACTGATCGATGGATGTCATTGCGAGCCAAGCGAAGCAATCTCCAATCTCTACCGTATGAGATTGCCACGGCCTTCAGAGCAGGCCTCGCAATGACGACTCCTCAAATCTTATGCCACAGACCTCTGGGCGGCTGTTGCTTTGAGGGCGGGATTAGGGTATAGTACGCACTGCTCAGCGTATTGGCGCACGTTTTGAGCACAAGGTCATCGAGGCCGGTGGTGTGCAGATTTGAGATTACGCAGGGCCTTCAATGTATTCTTGAACAGAAAGGGCAATTGGTTATGAATAACAAAAACCGATGCTTCACAGTGTTTGTTTGCATTTTGGCGGTGTTATGCGTCCTATCGGTTGCAGGAACTAAGCGGACCTCGCCGAAGAAGCAGGCTAAGCAAATCCTCAGCGCAACGGGTGTCAAAGGCGGTCTCGTTGTCCACGTCAACTGCGGCGACGGCAGGCTGACAGCCGCGCTCGGCGCAAACGAGAGCTTTCTGGTCCACGGTCTGGACACAGATGCTGCCGACGTTGCAAAGGCCCGTGACCACATCCGCTCGCGCAAGCTCTATGGAAAGGTCTCGGTCGAGCAGTGGACAGGTGACGGATTGCCCTACGCCGACAACCTGGTCAACCTCGTTGTCTCGGAGCAGCCGGTCCGGGTCCCGATGGACGAGGTATTGCGCGTGCTGGCGCCCAACGGGGCCGCTTACGTCAAGCAGGCTGGGAAGTGGACAAAAACTGTGAAACCCCGGCCTCAGAATATCGATCAGTGGACGCATTATCTCCACGACGCCACCGGCAACGCCGTGGCTAATGATTCTCTCGTTGGCCCGCCGCGCCGCATGCAGTGGTTGGCTGCGCCGACCTGGACCCGTAATCATCACACCCTCGCAAGCATCAGCGCCGTGGTCTCGGCGGAGGGACGGATCTTCTATATAGTCGATGAGGGGCCCGCCGCTTCAATGGAAGTGCCGGCCAAATGGTTTTTGGTGGCACGGGACGCCTTCAACGGTGTGCTTTTGTGGAAGCAGCCCATCTCATCCTGGGCCTGGCATCGGCGGGGGTTTCGTTCCGGACCGGTCCAGCTTCCCAGGACCCTCGTCGCCGTAGCGGACCGGGTGTACGTCCCGCTTGGGATCGATGCGCCCGCAACGGCGATCGATGCAGCCACGGGCAAAATCGTTCGAGTTTACGAAGGGACGGGGAATACGGAAGAGATTATCCTGAGTGACGGTGTTCTGCTTGTTGTGACCGGTTCGCCGACCGCCGAGCAAGCTGCGAACGATCCGAGACGCGCGGTCAAAGCGCCGTTCCCAAATGAAAAATCCGTAGTCGCGTTCGAGGCCGATACCGGCAAAGAGCTGTGGAAATGGTCCAGGGCCGGAAGCGGAGATCCGATGCCTCTGACGCTTGCCGCCCGAAGCGGGCGTGTGTTCTTCGTCGCCGGCAAAGGTGTTGTATGCCTGGACAGCAAGACGGGGGAGGAGTTCTGGGATTCGTCCCCAGTCGCGGCCGAACAGGTCGCCAAAAAGCCGGCGGACAATCAGAAACGAAAGACCGGGCGCAGGCAGAGGTCCAACGTTCATAGAAGCGTTGGCTGGTCGGTGGCGACGCTGGTTGCGCATGATGGTATCGTGCTCTGGGCGGACGGCAGACGCCTGGCGGCACTGTCGGCAAAGACGGGCAAGGCCCTGTGGGACTGCCAATGCCGGCCCGGCTTTAGGTCGCCGGTGGACGTGTTGGTAGCCGGGGGGCTGGTTTGGCTGGGCCCGGACTTCGCACAGGGCCGCGATCCGCAAACCGGCGAGGTCAAAAAGACCAACACCGTGATTAGCGATCTTTGGACGGCCGGACATCACCATAGATGCTACCGCGAAAAGGCCACGGACCGATACATCATGACCGGCAAGCGAGGGATCGAGTTTGTCGATTTGGATTCCGACAATCACTCTCGCAACAACTGGGTTCGCGGCGCGTGCCAGTACGGCGTTATGCCCTGCAACGGGCTGGTCTATGCCCCCTCGCACGCGTGCGGCTGCTTTATGGAGGCCAAGCTCTACGGATTCTGGGCGCTCGCCCCCGCTGCGCAGCCCCGCAAGAGAAGCACCGCAGGTGCGCAACTTGAAAAAGGCCCGGCCTATGGAAAAATCACCAAAACAGCATCGGCGGCGGGCAGCGCCAATGACTGGCCTGCTCAGCGGCACGACCCGCTGCGCACCGGCTCGACGATGATGGAACTGCCCTCCAGACTCTGGGACATCTGGAATGTAAGTATCGGCGGCAGGCTCAGTCCGCCGGTAGCAGCGGCGGGGAGCATCATCGTTTCATCCATCGACGCACACCGCGTTTTCGCCCTGGATGCCCGCGACGGCAAGACTCGCTGGGCGTTCACCGCCGGCGGTCGCGTGGACTCCGCCCCCACGATTTACAAAGGGCTGGTGCTGTTCGGGTCCGCGGATGGATACATTTACTGCCTGCGACTTTCCGACGGTGAATTCGTCTGGCGGTTCCGCGCAGCACCCGAGGAGCTAAAGACGGTAGCGCTCGATCAGGTCGAATCGGTTTGGCCGGTGCACGGAAGCGTGCTCGTTCAAAACGGCGTGGCTTACGCGGCGGCGGGCAGGTCGTCTTATCTGGACGGCGGAATCGTTATCTACGCTCTTGAGCCGGCAACCGGAAGGACCGTTGCTCAAAGCCGAGTCCGAAGTGTGCACCCTTCGCCGGACGATCCAACCCCCACGCAAGCCGAATGCC
>JAGMDR010000147.1 GCA_023128595.1 Planctomycetota bacterium
TGATCGACACCGACCGCAGTGAAGTGATTTACACCGGCGGCGGCCACTCGGGTTACTCCGGCAACGATTTCGCCCGCTACAGCATCAAAGAGAACCGCTGGAGCCTCGACTTCCCACCCCGCTTCCCACCTTTTCTGGAGAGTACCAACGCGGGCATTTTCGGCTGGAGCTACGGAATGCGCCCATTCAGCCAGCACACGTACCTCTGGTACTGCTACGATCCATCGTCGAAGACAGTAGTGTATCTGGCCCGCCCATCACTGTTCGACGGACTGGATGTCCGCCTCGACGATGATCCCGACAGCGTGTTCACCTACACCGCCGAGGAGCACGGCTACGCCGGCTGGATTTATGACTCAGAGCACAAGACGATGCGCAAGCCCGGTTTTGGCAGGCCATTCGCAAATCCATGGCACCTGTCGCTGGTCGGCACGCCGCGGGGCGTGTATGCAATGTGCAACAATAAGCTCTACCACGGGGCCGTAACTCGTGAAACCGGCCGCGTAGAATGGCGATTAGTGGACCCCGAATTCCCAAAGCCGCGCAAAACCGTCAAATACCACTACGAGTTTCAGCCGATCATTCACGACACCAGACATGACCGACTGATCCAGTTCAAAGGCGACAACAGCAGTGTTGATGTCTATGCACACCCATTGGACCCCGACGGCAAATGGCAACAGCTCGACACCAAAGGCTCGGCCGCTATCGGTCGAGAAGCCGTCTATGTCCGCCGGCACCAGACGGTGCTCTGGCTGGGCGACAGACAGCTTTTCGCCCTCGATTGCCGGACTATGCGTATGGCGCAAGTGGATATTGAGCTGCCCGAGGGCCTTTACACCCACGAGTGCGCCATGGTCTACGACCCCACAAACGATGTGTGCGTGGCGCTGATACCCAGCCGATTCAGCGGACCGATGCAGACATTCTTGTATCGCTTCTACCCCGCCTCGGCAAGCTACCGGTAGTCCCGGACGACTCTGCGCGACGAGGAACCGGCTCTTGCCGCCGGCAGCGTTAGTCTGTAAGATTATACCTGTTGTTGGCGCATGCTTGTTAAGGAGAATGCACTATGACGAAAGCCGTGAATCTTGTTCTGGGGCTCTTCGCGTTAGCCTTGGCTCCGGTTGGCACTGCTATGAGAACAGTCGCTCTGCCGGCGAAAAATCCTTGTGGCAGGAGCATTGAGCGAACCAGTTAGACGTATTACAGGCTCTCTGTATCGAGTTGCCTTGACGGATTCGATGAAGGGACATTTTCAATATCTGTATAGATTTATTGGGAGGCAATGCTATGGGTAAGTTGGGCGAGCAGACTAAGAGGAACATGACACCGCCGGTATGTGCGCTGGCAATGCTGATTCTTGCCAACTGCGTCATGCCTGATGTCAGATGTCTCGCGGAGGAACTGCCGGAGTGGACGCAAAGGATAAGGAAGGACCACCCGAGGTTATTCTTCAACTCTCAGACATGGCCGGCCGTGCGTCAGCGCGCACTTGGAGCCGAACGGCAGTGGTATCTTTCCATCAAGGGACGGGTGGACAGGCTGGCCGAGGCCGCAGGCGGCAAGGACAGTCTTGAGGCAAAGGAGTACGGTCAACAGGCGGCGTGGTCGGCGTTTGTGTACAGGATGACAAGGCAGCAGCGGTATATCGAGCTTGCGAAGAAATGCCTCGATGCGAGTCTGCGCTTCTATGACGAGTGCTACGAGCAGAAGAAAAGCGTGAACTGGTACTCGACTTCACGGGTCCATGCAACACTGGCGTGGGACTGGGTATATGAGGATTTGTCGGAGGCTCAGCGGCGGAACTTCATGTCGAGGCTCGTGCGAGCGATTGACAGGGTGCTTAAAGCGAGGCCCGCCATTTATCGAGAGAATATGAGCGGATACAGTAGCGGATTCTACGGCGTGAAGAACTGCCTGTGGTTCATTGGGTGCACAGCTTTCGGCACCGGAATTGAAGAGGAGAAGATAAATGAGTGGTTGGTATGGGGACGGAATGAGAACATGAAGCTGCTGGACCACCGCCGCAAGGCGTGCGGTGACGACGGCGGCGGCGCATCGGCGACACTTGGATACGTCTTGGGAGCATATCCGTGGTCGGAGCAGAACTTTTTCTACACATGGCTCTCCAGTACGGGGGAGAATATCGCGCCGAACTGGCCGCATAGCGCATGGCTGGCGAATTACGTGATATGGAACTGGATTGAAGCCGACGGCGGCCCTCTGGAGTTCGGGTACGGCGATCGGCCCCACACGAAGAACGCCATACCAACGAGCCTACTGTACACGCACATGGCGAATATTCGGCATCTATACGGCAGGCAGCGACCCAAAGAGGCAGCCCTGGCGGCATACGTGCAAACGCTCCTGCCTCAGAAGAGCTACAGCAGCAGTTGGTTCATCTATCCGTTTCTGTTGACCAACCTGGGCTATTCACCCGATTCGTTCGGGGCTGAATCGCTCCCTATGGCCAGACACTTCGAGAACATGGGACAAATCATCATGCGAAGCGGTACGGGCAGAGACGATACGTATTGCATGTTCTCGTGTGGTGGGATACTGGCGCAGCACAGGCATTACGACGCCTTGAACTTCGTGATCTATCACAAGGGCTTCCTGGCCCTGGACTCAGGAACAAGGTACAAAGAATTTGACAATGGCGAGCATCTTGCAAACTACTATGCCCAGACGGTTGCACACAACTGCGTCGTAATTCATCAGCCGGGCGAACCGCCGGCAAGGTACTGGGGAGGTACCGTTATCGGAAATCACGGCGGACAGCACAAACAGCTCGGTTCCGTGGTCAAGGCCTTTGAGACCAATGACGACTACGTGTATGTTGCAGGAGACGCCACCGCCTGCTATCACCACGGAGCCCTCAAGAGGGCCGGACAGCCGGATCTGCCCGAGAAGTGTGATCTGGTAACACGGCAGATTGTCTTTCTGCCTGCAAATCACTTCGTAATTTTCGACCGGGTCGTTTCCACCGATCCCGGCTATAGAAAGGACTGGCTGCTGCACACGGCTCACGAGCCGCAGATACGTAACAAGACAATCAAGGCCGACCATCGCAAGGGAAGGATGTTCTGCACGACGATGTTGCCCAAGGATGCTGTCCTCAAGCCCATGGGAGGCCCGGGCAGGGAGTTTCGGGCGGCAGGGAAGAATTGGGACATCGTGCGGGACGGGCTCAGCGATGAGAATCTTGCTCTGATGGGGCGGTGGCGGGTGGAGATAACGCCGGCAAGAGCGAGCAAGAAAGACGTCTTCCTCCATGTGATACAGGTTGGAGATGACGATCTTGTGGAAACCAGCCAAGTCGAGCTGATTGAATCTGGCGATAAGTACGGTGTGAGGGTCAAAGCGGCAGAAGCGATATGGGAAGTCGTGTTCAACTCCGAGGGACCATTGGCCGGTCGCGTCAAACGAAGCGGCAAAGGCCGCAGAATCGATCGGGCTTTGACGGCGGGCGTTCAAAAGCAAGTGGGCATAGCGGCACGGGAATATCCCTCGATGACCTACAGGCAGGCCAAAGCAAGGATACCCAGACGCAAACTGCCGGATTTCTGGGTGGGAAGTATGGAGAGACTCGAAGAACAGCTCGCCAAGGTCAAGACCGGCCGGGTCGGCGTGATCGCGAGAACGCCCGGTGGACGGCCTGTTCATTTGGTTAGTTATGGCAGCCGTGAGCAAGTTGCCCACAACGCCAACTTTAACTCGGCCGTTGGCGGTCGACTGGAATCGGCCTATATGGAGAAAGAGGCGAGGCGCAAGCCTGTGATTCTGTTTGTCGGGCCCGTACATGGGCACGAGGTTGAGGCGCTTACCGGATTGACGAATCTAATAGCCATTATGGATACGGGCAATGATCTCAGAGGAACACCGCAAACAACATTGCGAGAGCTGGGGCGCAAATGTCGTCTGCTTATAATCCCTGCCGGCAACCCGGACGGCATTGACAGGCTCGAGCCGCGTGCCCTGCAGGGGATGGGGCCGCAGGATCTTCGATTCTGGGGCCAGGGAACTTGGACCGACGACACTTTTTGCGGCTGGCCTCAGAGCAAGAGGCAACATCCAATGGCCGGGGGTAACGTCGGATTCCTGGGGTGCTATTTCAATGATGCCGGAATCAACCCAATGCACGACGAGTTCTTTGCCCCGATGGGCCCCGAGGCGCCGGCTATCCTCAAGGTGGCCGCAGAAGAAGGCCCTGACCTCGCGGTCTCCCTGCACAGCCACGAGAGCAAGCCCGCTCTGCTCCGGCCGGCGTACGTAACCTTGGAAAAGCAAGAAGACATCAGACGTCTGGCCGTCTCATATTATGCGATGCTCGAAAGGCATGGTCTGCCCCACGCAAGCCCCTTCAAAGCGAGAAGCGAGGGCGGCAAATATCCCGCGCCGTTTAATCTAACCAGCGCGATGTACCATGTCAGCGGGGCGAGCAGCTTCACATTCGAGTGTCCCCACGGACTCGACAGCGA
>JAGMDR010000148.1 GCA_023128595.1 Planctomycetota bacterium
GGTCAGGCCGCCATCGGCAGCAGCGGCAGGGACTACATCGTTTGGGAGGGCTTCGTCGTCAACATGGCCGACAGAGCCAAAGGCATTCTCATTATGGGGGCCAGGGGATGCACTATCAGCTACTGCGAGGTCATCGGCAACTACGTCGCCTCCGGCGACAACCACGACGGCATCCGCATCGAAAGGGCTCCCGACTCTCGCATCCATCATTGCATTATCCGCAACGTCAAAGGCAATAGCCCGAACAGCGCCGGCATCAAAGTCTACAGCAAAGGGGCAAAGAATGTTATCATCGAGGATAATTACATTTATGATAACACTGCGGGAGTCTTCGATAAAGACTTCGGCGTCCAAAACACTTACAGGCGTAACTACTTCACCCGAAACAGGACCCAGTTCTACGGAAACAATCAGGGAGGCCCGGCCCTGTACTACATCTACGACAATGTATTCGACGGCAAGATCGAACTCCACGCAGGCAATACCGGCACGGAAATCCACGACAATCTCGTCTGTGCAGACCGGTTGACAGGGGCATGGGCCGGCGGCATCGCCAACACCAAAATCTGGAACAATGTGGTAATCTCCAACGGCCCTTCCATTATGGCCTGTCAAATCAAGAAGCAGCAGCTAAGTGTTGCCCTGGCATATATGGATTACAATGTGTACGATGCTGAGCCGGCCTACGATTTCGGCGAGTATACCTCGAAGCGTCAGCGTCTCTCGCTGGCGCCGATGCAATCCGCAGGCTTCGAGAACAATTCGCATGTTGTCTCAAGCGCAAGGGATGTTTTTGAGGACGAGAAGTCCTACAAGCTCCTGCCCAGGTGGAAAACTGCAGGCCGATACGGCGATGCCGTGGGTCCGGAGAACATCGCCCTCATCCTCGACACCACTCGCTACGGGCCGTTCTCCAGAGAGCGTACGCAAAACCCCGTCCGCCCGCACCGGCAAAATGGAAAGGGAAGAAAGTAGGACCACCGATGCATCGTACGGCCCGTGCCCACACGTGATAGAGTTCGTGAATTGCTAATCTGCAGCTTGACCCTTTTCTTCCGGCAGTTGACAAGAGAACGCTGTCACTATATCAGTGAAACCAGATAATAGACTATGCTGGCCAACGTAGCCCCGATCGAGACAAGCATGGCGATGCTCCTTCCCCCAACCTCGCGCAAGCAGCGTGTATGGAAAAAGAAACGTTGCGTTTATCCCCGTAGCCGCACTGAACGCCGCCATCACGATGGAGACACCGCGGGCGTCCTTTGGAAGGTAGAGCGGCAGAAATCCCTTGAACAGCTTTGCCCACTGCATGCCGCCGTCAATATTCCTGCGTACAATGACAACCAGAAACGCAATAATGATCATCCAGACGAGGCCCTTCAAAATGCGCTCGTATATTCTGATCCCCCTATGCCCGCTGCTGTATGTCCATACAAAGGCGGTCGACAAGGTCAGCACGGCCAGACCGATTCCCACCAACGTAGCCGTCCGCGCAGCAGACGATGCCGGTTCCCATCCGCTTGCCGCTTTGATTATATCGTCTGTCATGCCGGCCGCCAGCGCATATTGCGGCAAATGCCAGACCATAGTCGCCAGCAGCGCCCCTATCGCCCAGGCTCACGCCATGCCCGGATGAACGTATCGCTTCATCGCATAAAAAGGGCGTATGCCGGTGGACAACGTCTGAAACGATATTGCCCGGAACATAATGATGCCCAGCACCATCGCAAGCGGCTGGACCCAGAGCAGTCTATATTGAAGGAAGGCGCCGGCAAAGAGCGAGGCCATAGCACTGCCGCTTCCCAACACAAGAGCGCTTTGCAGCCAGCCGGGTCCCGATTTGACGAAATATCCCCGCCACCGTCGCAGCACACCTTTGCTCTGGAATTCTTCGAGTTCGAGCTTTTCCCTCGCAAGGGCCTCCGGAGCAGTGGCGGAGAACTTCGGCAACCCCTTCACCAGATCATCCCCCGCACGACTGCGATCTTGTTGACGCTCTTTCAAGGCTGCATCCTTTCAGTTTTCAGTCTCTGTCTCGAAGGACGAATCGGATCTGTTCCAGGGTTTTGCCCCAGGCCCGGGCGCCGATCTCCATCCCGGCGTCTCTCCAGTGGACGCCGTCGCTGCCCATATATCTCCTGCGGTCACCGGCGGCCTGGAAGTCTTCAAAAATATAGCCGACCGGGGTCTTTAATCTATGGCATAGCTCAACGATGTTCTTATTGAATTTTGCCTCCGGCGCCGAATCAGGACTCCAGCCCCGAGGCGGTATTGTACCTACAACGCCGTCATCGCTCAGGGCCAATCGGGCTTCATTGGCCGCCGTCCACCCTTCCAGCCCGTCATCAAAATTGATCCTGTAATAGACCGCCAGGTCCCCGCGCTTCGTGTCCTTGCTGAGAACATCCGGCCCTGATACTGAGGTCGGTTGAGCACGTGTGAGGCTATCTAATCCCATCCAACCACAGGACGCCTGCCAAATAACCACCGAGCAGCAGATTATGTGTCGGAGGCTTGTTGGAAAACGTGGGCGCAGGACCCGGCAGCTTCGTTTGTGTTTCTTATCCGCCGTCATTGGAAATCTCACTCCACTGTCAAAACATATACCCAGTCATCTATGGACAAATTACGCTTCGCCTCTTGCTTGGCGAGGCAGCCAACGCTCCTGCCTCCCATGTTTATCGCAGTTCTCCGGTCTTCTGTCAACAGTGGTCTGTTTCTAAGGGACAAAGGGCCGATTCTGCAGTTGCGGGGGGCAAAATGCCGCAGACTTCTCCGAAGAAGTACCATATATACAATCCACGCTCGAACATGTGGATTCAGGCTACAGAAGCAGAGATGCCCGAACGAGACAGCCCCAACTGGAAGGCATTGACCGGCGGCGGTGGGACTACTACGAACCTGTCACCAAAGGGTCGTCCCTACACCGAGCACACCTATCAACAGGTCTGCTGGCATCCAAAGCGCCAACGATTCTTCATATCCACCATGAAGAAGGGCTTCTTCAAGTTCGACGTGCCTGACCGGACCCTCACGCCAATCGAGTCCCCCGATGCCTTCGTTCGCTGTCAGTCGCTTTCATACGATAAGGCCAATAAGGTGGTGGTTTCCTTGGCTACCCGGAAAGTTGACAAGTATCGTCAGGCGGTCCTGCCGTGGATGCTGGACGTTGAGACCCAAAAGTGGCGGAAGATGAATCCGAAAGGGCAGGCGCCCGTCGGCCAGACTGCCGGGGCCTGGGCCACCTTCTGGTACGATCCCGAGCACAATGTTCACCTGCTGATTAACTGCGTTCGCCGCGACCGGCACGAGCTGTTTGACGGTGGAGTCACCGAGGTATGGGCCTATCGATACAAAAACGCCGCCGATTGAATAGGGCCGGACATAACGGCATCCCCCACCGGCCGGCATCTCGCAGCTTGACGACCATCGCACATGGTGATAGAGTAGAAGCATATATGCGAAGTTGCCACGGAGGCTCAAGATGCAAAAGACCATATTCCGATTACTAACGGCTGACAGGGACTCACACGTTGTTCGCAGATGGACTGTTGTCTCGCTGGCGTCCCTCGTCCTGGGAATGGGTATGAACTCATGGGCCGCCGGCTCGATGCAGGCCCCGCTATCCGGCTCTTCGCCCGGCCGGTCAATCGCGGCCAAATATCCAAATGACCTGGGCATTGCTGATGACCCTGATGTTATCTTCGCCGATGACTTCGAGTCGTGCAAAAACGGTGGAACCGAGCCGAACGCCGGGCGATGGAGCGTGCGCAGCAACAAGATAAACCGGACCGTCGTTGTGCCCGGACAGATTGTGGCCGACAGTTCAAAAGGTCCCGGTGAAGGCGTCCTTGAAATCGCCTGCTGGACCGAAGGCAGCGGATCTCAGGCCGGAGGACTAAGCCTGAAATTGGGCAACTATAATCATGCAAACCAGGGCCTTGGCGACGGCTACGACGAACTCTACATCCGCTACTATACCAAATTCGACGAAGACTACCGCGCGGTCCGCAACCACGGCGCAAACCTCGGCGGCCGTGACGTCAAGAAAAATGGCGCTGCGTGGGTTGGCATGGCCGGCATTCGGGATGTCTCGACCCGCGGTTACTTCTACTCCGGCGTCCAGCCCCGCGGTAAGTCCGGCAGCAGCGAGCTTGAGATTGGATTCTACAGCTATCATCTGGACAAAAAAGGACCGTGGGGTGAGAACTACGAAGTCCGAAAGAAGATCCCCGTACACGTCGGCAAATGGTACTGCGTAGAGCGACGCATGAAGCTCAACTCGGTCGATCCCGACAAGCCCGATCCGGCCAACGCCGACGGTATTGAGGAGCTTTGGATCGACGGCCAATTGACAATTCGCAAAACAAACGTTCGCTTTCGCCGGGTCCCGCACCTTCGCATCACCTTTTTCTCATTGGAGACATACTATCACGGCCTGCCCGAACAGTACGGCCGCAACCATCCGATAAAGGTTTACTTCGACAACGTCGTGATTGCGAGAGAATACATCGGTCCGATGAGCAAGCCGATCGCGCGCTGAGTCATATGTTCACTTGACCCGTTAAGGAGAATTCCAATGACTTACAACAAACATTCTCTGATCTATTTCACTGTCTTACTCCTGACATAAATGGCCGTTCGTTTCTTGGCGAAGCCTGCATTTCTCCCATCCCACATCAAATTGCCAAGCTAAGCAAATAGCCCCATTCTCGCTCGTAGACCACTACAACTCTGCTACAACTCAACAACCCGTTATCTGCCAATTTCTCAAAAATACCCATCTCATAAATGCCGTAGTGGCAGCGATTTATGAAAAAGTGAAAATCTTGTGACGGTTTCAATGACCGGTGCGGCCTCCTGCGCAGTATAGGAGTACTCTTCACCAAATCTGACAAGCAAGCTATACACAAACGCTGGCCACGTGTTAGAGAGAGTCTATGAAGCGGATTTTTGGGATTGCTCATATGGTTTTCGTTCGGAGAGAAACTCCATCATTGGCATATTCCCTTCTCTTGGTTTCTCACCTGACGATTGTCGCGACCCAATGCGA
>JAGMDR010000149.1 GCA_023128595.1 Planctomycetota bacterium
CCCGACCTCGTCCTGCTTGACGAGACCAGCCAACCCGTGCAGGGCAGTCTCCTGTGGAAATCGAGCGAGAACACCCTTCGATTTCTGAAAACCGGATCACCGCTCGAACCCGGCTCATACACGCTGATTCTCTACAGTCGTCCGGACGCCTTCGCGGATTTCAAAGGCGAACCCCTTGACGGCGATGCCGACGGCAATCCCGGCGCAGACTTCGTCACTGGGTTCCGCGTTGACCCCTCGCCGGCCAGAGTCATCAGCATCCCTGACTTTGCAGCAGCGCCGGCCCAAGCGGTCAACATCCCCTTTGATGTTCACGGACTCCCCGTTTTCATAGACGACGCCAACAATGTAACTGACATTATGATCCACCTCGCCTACAATCCTTCCCTCTTGACCGTCCACAACGTGAATCCGGGGTGCGACATTCCAATCGGATGGGCGTGCGTCTTCTCATCTCCCGAACCCGGAGTCCTGACCATATCGGCTTCAGGCTCGCGGCCCGTGCCTCCCGGCAAACACGAGATCTTCCAGATCAGCGCAACCGTCCCCCCCGACGCCCGGCCCGGCTCGCGGCAGATGATCGAATTCACCCTCGCCGAGCTGAACAGCGGAGCCATACCGGTCCGCACAGATCAGGCGCTGCATCTGATCGCAAAACCCGGCGATGCAACAAACGACGGCCAATACGCCGCAGATGATGCGGCTCTAATCGCCGGGCTCGCAGTGGGCGAATACAGCGGACTCGATGCCTATCAACAAATCGACCCGGTCGTCATCTGCGATGTTTCCGGCAACGGCGCCGTCAATGCCCGCGACGCCTCGCTCGTCGCCCAGAAAGCCGAGTCCGTAACCGATTTGCAGGCTCAAAGCCTCGCCCTGCCCGACGTCCTGGACACGTCCGCAGGCGTTTCTTCAGTAAGCATAACAACAAACAACTTCATCCTGCACGGACAGGCCAAGGACATCCCCGTTTACGTTGACGATGCCGCCGAAATGCTCGCACTTGACGCAACGGTGCTCTATGACACGAATCTCCTGGATGTTCTGCCTGGGGATGTGAACGTGGGAAATCTGCTCGCGGACTGGGCAATCTTCGCCAATGTCGAAGATGCAAAGGGCAAGATCAGAATCGCCGCATTCGGAATTATCCCCTTGGCGCCGGGAGTTGGAGACGGGAATCTGCTGGTCATCACATTCCGCGAGCCGAACAATTCAGGAGGCGGGGTTTCGGAGCTGAACATAACCGGCGAACTGGACGAAGGCCTGATCCCCGCTGATTTCCACGACGGCGCCGCGATCGTCTGCTGCGTCCCGGGCGACTACGACTACGACTGCGACATCGACCTCAAGGACTTCTCATCGTTCGCGATGCTCTGGCGGCAGAACGACTGCGCACACTGCCAAGGCCGAGACTTCAACGGCGATCAAAAGGTCAACTTCGGCGATCTCGCCGACTTTGCAACAAGGTGGCTCACCCCTTAGGGCTCTCGCAGCGCCACCACCAGGTCCGTAGGGTACATTTATTCATCCGAGCCAGCAGTCCTCCAAATTATGCATTTATGCTATCCTCCGGCCTTCGAAAACTGCATATTGCCACATATATTCACATAGAGACACGCCCAAACAAAGTTTGAGCGTGCCACTCGGTCGTTTGAGCGTGGCACCCTTTGATCAAGATACCACAAAGAAATTGGTTTGCCAGAAAATCTGGCCACACCCAAATATTCAAAGAAGAAATTACAAATAGGGGATGGATTTGGTATAATATAGTTTTTGGCACTGCATCGGCAAGTCGTCCTCCTAAAATCGTGCTGCAGTTTGGATTACGATGTATGGACTCGACCTTCATGCAGCCAAAAGATGTTTCAGGCAGGCAAAAAAATCAAGGACCATTATGAATCCTGTGCAGAACGACCAATTCGGGGAACATGATAGTTCAACCGCTTCGGATTTGCTGCAACGGCTTGACCGCTCTGATGGAAATCCTGCGCAATTCTGGGCGAATATGTTGGCAACTCTGTGTTTTTTGGGTCAGGCTGACGGTGGGTCAATATTCTACAGTAGCCAGCAGGGGCGCGTTGATGTCCTGGCTGTGTATCCAGAATTTGAAAAAGGAGCGACCCCACCGGCGTGGCTGCTCCAATCGGCCGAATCTGCGCCGCACATACTTGCCAAGGGTACTGTTGTAGTCAAGCCACTCATGGACAGCCCAACTCATGGTCATTCGGCCCAAAAACGCCTCGTAATGATGCCGATGAAGGTGCCTGACATTGGCAAAGCCGTTGCCGCTTTCCTAATCGTGACCGATGACAAAGCCATTCTTGAGGCAAGTTCGATGAGGCTGCAACTGTCGGTAAACATGATAGGCTATATACAGGCTGCTCTTGGTCAGCAGACTCGACAAGGAGGGTTGAAACGACTCCAGCAGGCAATGGAAACTCTTTCAGCCACCAATTCCCAAGGTAGGTTCGTCGGTGCCGCAATGGCTTTTTGCAATGAGATAGCCTCTCGGTGGCAATGTGAACGAGCAAGCGTAGGTTTTCTTGAGGGAAAATACGTTCGGCTCAAGGCAATGAGCCATACCGAGGATTTCGGCCGAAAAATGAAAGTCGTTCAGGACATAGAATCTGCAATGGAGGAGTGTCTCGACCAAGACGTTGAGATCCTCGGTCCTGCTTCGGACCAAGCCACCTACGTCAGTCGAGCTGCAGGCGAATTATCAAGACGTCATGGTCCGCTGACTATCCTGAGTCTGCCTTTGCGCCGGGACGGCGAGACTGTTGCGGTTCTTACGCTTGAGCGCCAGGCAGGCAACACTTTCAATCCTGAAGAAATTGAGACAATTCGCCTGGCTTGCGAATTGTGCACCGCCAGACTGATCAACCTCTATGAGCATAATCGCTGGATTGGCGCGAAGATTGCCAGCAAGACCCACAATCTCATGGCCGGGCTGCTGGGTCCAAAACATACACTGGCAAAAGTAATAGTAGTTCTATTTCTGGCGGCACTGCTGTTTCTGATATTTGCCAGGGGGCAGTTCCGTGCTGAGGCGCCATTCGTGCTGGAAGCAACGTATCAGCAGGTGGTTCCGGCGCCGTTTGACGGATACATCAAGGGCGTTGAAGTCGAAGTCGGCGAGGAGGTCGAAGGCAACAGCTCAACACTCGCCACGCTCGATACGGCCGAGCTGCGCCTCAAATTGGCCGCCGCCAAGGCTGAAAAGGCCGGCTACCTTAAGCAGGCCTCAGCGGCGATGCGCGATAATGAAACTGCACAAGCGCAGATTGCTCAAGCCAATGCCGACAAGGCGGATGCCCAGATTGATTTGCTGAACTTCCAGATCAGCCAGTCGGCCCTTGTATCGCCGATGAGCGGCATCGTCGTAAAAGGCGACTTGAAGCGCCAGATCGGCGCACCCGTCAAAACGGGCGATATACTCTTTGAGGTTTGCCCCCTTGAGTCGTTACGGGCACAGCTTATGGTTCCCGAAGATCTGATTCTATACATAGAAACCGGAGACGAGGGAAAACTGGCCACAGCGTCTTATCCCGGAAAACCGATAAGGTTCGTAGTAGAGCGGGTTAATCCCATGGCCGAAACGATAAAGCAACGTAACGTTTTCAAGGTTCGTGTTCGTCTGCTGGAAACCTTCCCCTGGATGCGTCCAGGTATGGAAGGTGTGGCCAAGGTATCGGTTGGCAAGCGCCGGTATATATGGATATGGACTCGTAAGGTTACCAACTGGATACGAATGAAATTGTGGCTTTAGGTTCGCAAACCTCTTATGGCAGTTGACCGCCCTACTTTTCATGAGGCCTGGTATCGAGTTGCCAAGCTGCATCCGAGATTGTTGTCGAGTGTGCAGGTTCACAAACAACATTTTCGGGGACAGATGTGGTACGTTTTAGAGAACCCAACCAACAACAAGTTCTTTCGCCTTAGCCCCGAAGCGTATCAGCTCATAGCAATTCTTGACGGCCGGCGCACAGTTGCAGATGCCTGGCGGATATGCAACGAGCAACTTGGAGACAGGGCGCCTACCCAGGGCGAGACAATACAGTTTCTCGGCCAGTTGTACTGCTCAAACCTTCTGTACGCGGAGCTGGCGCCGGATACTGAAAGCCTCTTCAATCGCTACCGTGTGAGGGTAAGACGTCAGATTCAGGGTTTCCTGACGAATCTGCTGTTCGTGCGGATTCCTTTGCTCGATCCGGACCGCTTTCTCGATGCCTGGGTAGGCATAGTGGGATGGATCTTCAGTTGGATAGGCTTGGGGCTGTGGTTGATTGTGATAGGAGTAGGACTCTATTTTGTCATCGGCAATGCAAAAGAGCTCGTGTATCAAAGTTCCAATGTTCTGGCTCCTGACAATCTCATATTGCTGTATCTCAGCATGGTCTTGATCAAGGTCTTTCATGAGTTTGGGCATGCTTTTGCGTGCAAGAAATTCGGCGGACTTTATCGCAGTGGCGGCCAGGTGCACGTCATGGGCATAATGTTTCTGGTTTTCGTACCGCTACCCTACCTTGATGCTTCGAGTGCCTGGGCATTCCGCAAGAAGTGGCACAGGGCTATTGTGGGCATGTCGGGCGTTATGGTCGAGCTTTTCTGTGCGTCGATTGCCGTGATTGTCTGGTCCAATACATCCACGGGTACACTGCATATTATTGCATACAACATGATATTCGTTGCCAGTGTTTCTACTATCGTTTTCAATGGAAATCCTCTTCTGAGGTTTGACGCCTATTACGTTCTCTCCGATTTGTTGGAGATACCGAATCTTAGCCAGAGATCTAAAAGCTATGTCCCCTTTCTGGTAAAGAATTACTGTTGGGGGGTCAAGGGTGCGCATAACCCTGCCCACAGTTTTGGAGAGAAGCTGTGGTTTGTATTCTATGGAATTGCTTCGACAGCCTATCGGGTTTTTATTTGCATACGAATCTTGCTGTTCCTAAATGACAGACTGCCGGAGGAGTTGTTCATACTTGTACCCTTTTTTGCAATTTCAGCGATCATAGCGTGGGTGTTTGTTCCGATCGGAAAGTTCTTCCGCTATCTGATTTCAAGTGGTGAATTGACCAGGACTCGGAATCGGGCCGTGGCGTCCACTCTGGGGGCTTCAGCTTTGGTGGCAGTTTGCATTGGGATTCTCAAAGTACCTGACTATTGCCGGGTCGAAGGGATTGTCGAACCGGTTGACTTAGTCACAGTTCACGCGGAAAGTGATGGTTTTATCACAGGTTTCCTACCGTCAGATCAAATGGTTTCCCGTGGGCGTGATGTGCTTGTTGAGGCCGTTAATCCCGTGCTGGAAGCCGAGAAGAAGAGTCTGCTGGCAGAGCTTCGTGGTCTTGAGGTGCGGCAGCGCATCGCAAAAACACGGGAGATAGCTGCTGCCCAAATACTGGACGAGCAGATCGAGGCTTTGAATGAAAAGATTGCGAGAGTTGATTTTGAACTTTCCTCTTTGCATTTGCAGCCGGTGCTGTCGGGTACTTGGATTTCCCCGAATATCGAAAAGGCGAGAGGTCTGTATTTACG
>JAGMDR010000015.1 GCA_023128595.1 Planctomycetota bacterium
CCCGCCAGTTGAAGGGATGATAGGGGCCGCGTCCACTACCACTCTTGGGACCGGCGTAGGGCCGCATCGCCGCCGGCCCGATCCAAGCATCCCAGTCGAGGCTGTCGGGAACCGGACTGGTGTAATTCGGACGGTCACCACCCTGAGGCCAGATTGGCCGATTCGTCCAGGTGTGAAACTCCTTGATCTCACCGACCGCGCCGGCCTTAACATATTCGTACGCAAGCCGCCATCCATTCGCACCATGGCCCTGGTTACCCATCTGGGTTACGACCTTGGGATTCTTGGCGTAGGCCGCCGCCAGCAACTGCGCCTCGCGAACCGACCAGGTCAGCGGCTTCTCGGTGTAGCAGTGAATGCCCATGGATACGGCGGTCATGGATGGAGCAAAATGGGTGTGATCCGGAGTCGACACGAAAACCACATCGATTTCCTTCCCGTGCTTCTCGAACACCTTCCGCCAATCCGTATACCCGGCCGCCTGCTCCCACCCTTTCTTCCCGTGGACGCCGCCCCACCGGGTTTTGTCCACCTCGGCGAAGGCGACACACTGAAGGCCTTCCCCATGGGATGCACCCGTATGGGCCCCGCCCCGTCCGCCCACAGCGATAAATCCCACCTGGAGTTTTTCGTTGAGTCCCTGGGCCCGGATGAGGCTCGGGAAACCAATAGAGCATGCGGCTGCAGCGGCAGCGCCACCCATAAAATCGCGCCGAGATATCTTTCCATCCTGCCTTTTAGTTCTTTTCTTCTGGTCGCTCATATCGATATTCCTTAAAAATAAATAAGCTCTGTTCTTGGAATTCCAAACACAACTGAAAACTATTGTTCCAAACCCTGTATTCAAAACCGAACCGCAACCGGCCCCGCAAACTACCGTTCGACTAACCAGATGTTGCGGTACTCCACTTTATTGCCGTGGTCCTGCAGATAAACGCCGCCCGGCTCGCTCGCCTTGCCCCCTGCCGAAGCGGTTGTAGAACCGCCGACCTCGGTCTTGTCCTGAATCAATACGCCGTTGTGCACCACCGTCATCTTCGCCCTCTCCTCTAACTTGCCTTCCGCATTGAACTTCGGCGCCGTAAACGTAATATCGTAAGTCTGCCACTGTGTCGGCGGAGCGCACATGTTCACACGAGGCGCCCGGACCTTATAGATCCCGCCGCACTCGTTGTCCTTGCCTTCCAGGCCATAGCTGTCAAGAACCTGCACCTCGTATCTGCCCTGCAGATACACGCCGCTGTTGCCCCGACCCTGACCGCGCTTCTCAGGCATAAAAGGACTGCGAAACTCAACGTGCAGCTTAACGTCGTTGAATTGCTTCCGCGTAATTATATTGCCGCCCCCGCGCGTCACGCACATCGCACCATCGACAAGCTCCCATTTAACCGAATCGTCACCATCCTTTACCTTCGTGCACTTCCACTCCTTGAAGTCCTTGCCGGTGAAGAGCACAACCGCACCCTTCGGAGGTTTGGCGCCCATCGTCGGCGAAACCCGAATCGCCCTCTCCAGCGCAAACGTCCCCGACGCATCCGAGGCAACGAACGTGCCTGTTAGCTTTTGGCCTTCTATTGCAGCCTTCACGTCAAGGTCCCTGCCCTCGGCTCTTGCCTGGCCCTCAAAGCGCACCACTTCGCCGTCACGCTTCCCGTCGAGCACACCGTACGGCTCAATGGGCTTGTCGAACTCCTCGTCGAACTCCTCCAGGAAATTCGCCCGATACTGGCCCTTGCCCAAAGCTATCACCTGCGCCACCAGCGGACCCGAATCCGTTCCGTCGTCCAGCTCCCAGCTTCCCTGCCAGTCGCCCATGGCCGGATCGGCGCCCTCAATCGCCGCTTTCGCCTCAGCAACATAGTCCTTTTCAACACGACCTGTTTTAACAGAATCTACTCCGGCACTATCGGTCTTGGCCGAACTTGTGCACGAAGAAAGGACCGCAGACAAAACAAAGAGCGACACTATCGCGACAACTCTGCAACCGTTAACTCGAAAACAACGCTCAAGACCTTTGCTCATCAACTCCTTAATCATAATTTTTCTCCTGTATTATTCCCGGTTCCATCGGTTAACCAAATCCGACACTCCTAATCGAAAGGACCCGCAACAAAACATCAAGAGCTTCTCCGGGCCCACCAATGCAGCTTACTTGTTCATCTGCTCAATTTTCTTTACTACTTCCTGGGCCTGCCCACGAAGTGACTCATTTTTCGTAGTGGCTATAATCTTCGTCAGAACATCTCTGCTCTCTTGAGGACACCTGCTGTAAATACTCTCGGCTATCTTAACGACGGCAACCTCCGCCTCCCTGAAAAGCTCCTTGTCCTCCAGGTAACCCGCGGCCATCTTCAGCGTATCCACACCTGGGGTACTGGACAACCCCGACAGAACGCGCCTTTTCTCCATCGCGTTCGGCGCCAGCGCCATCGCCCGGGCGTACATTTGAATCGTCTCTTTCACCGGTCGCTTGCTCTCGAGCCCAAGCAGCCGCACAAAACCCCGCAGCGCAAGTATCCGATGCAACTGGCTCTTCGACCCCTGCGCCAATTTCAACAAATCCGGCACAGGTTCCGGCGTAGGCCAGGCCGACAAAGCCCGAATCGCCGCCGTTCGCACGTCCGGCTCCTTGCTGCCCAGCTCTTTGCGAAGCGCCGGCAATGCACTGTTGTCGCCAATCCTGCCCAACGCGCTCAAAAGAGACGACCGGCTCTTGATGTCTTTCACTGATGGCAGTTTGGCCAGAACAGCCTCCGCCTGCCGGCCCTTGTCCTTGATCTT
>JAGMDR010000150.1 GCA_023128595.1 Planctomycetota bacterium
CAGCAGATTGGATTTGTTGCAAATTTGGACAATGTGCTCATCCGCGCTACCGCCGGCCAGGAATTAGCAGCTATGATAGTCGAGCAAGCTTTCAAAGACGTTGAGATTCGGATAAAAGGACGGCCGGATGTGCAACTTACAGGGCAGATAGAGAAGATTTTTCCAGCGGGGCAGGAGGAATTGCCGTCTGAGGCACTTGGGTATGGGGTAGGCGGCTCTGTGCCGACGGTTTCACAAGATTCTCGCGGTTTGACGGCTGCAGAGAAGTTTTTTGAGATTCGAATCAGGCTGAATCCTGACAGTTCCGCCCGTTTGCTTACCGGCCAACGTGTTGTGGCAAGGATTAAAATGCCGTCCAAACCACTTGCCGTTCAGTGGTGGCTATCTTTGAGACAGTTGTTCCAGCGGAGGTTCCACATTTAATATGGCGACATTGTCAAGTGCAACGTGGCAGATATTGGATCAGAGGACATCGAGCAAACCTTTGCCAAGAGGACTTGATGCAGCCTGGGATGCTGGCGTGGGGTTGGCGGGCAGGTTTGTCCCGCGACAGCAAATGTATCTTCGGCGGACTGAGAAGATACTGGCCTTGGAAAAGCATTTTTCCGAAATGACAGACGTCAAGCTCCGTGAAGCTGTCAGCGAGCTGCGCGAAGTTTTCCGTTGTCGACGCGACGACTCCTCAGATCTTGAGCGGGCCTTTGCACTGGTTCGTGAAGTGGCGTTTCGTCAGATTCACGAAAAGCCATTTCCGGTTCAGGTTGCCGGTGCTTTGGCCCTCGAACGAGGGTGTATTGCAGAAATGGCTACCGGTGAGGGCAAGACCCTTGCCGCTACCCTGCCTGTAACGGTAGCCGGCTGGCGTGGACAAGGCTGCCACATTATTACCGTCAATGACTATCTGGCCAGACGAGATGCCGAATGGATGGGTAAAATCTATCGATTTTGCGGACTGACCGTTGCGTACATAGAGCAACAAACCCCACCGAAGGAGCGCAAACGGGCGTATATGGCTGATGTTACGTATTGCACAAACAAGGAAGTTGCTGCCGATTTTCTTCGTGATCGGCTGGCGCTGGGTCAGCTTAGGGGACTTGGTTCAGCGCTTTTGGCCAAAATTGCCGGTGACGGTCGTTCGGTAGTTGACCGCATAGTGCAGCGAGGGCTCAACTTTGCCATCGTAGACGAAGCAGACTCGATCCTTGTCGATGAGGCGGTTACGCCCCTGATTATTTCGGGGCCGGGGCCCAATCCGGAGCAGACCGAGGCTTTTCATCAAGCAGCACAAATGGCAGATGAATTGAGTGCCAAAACCGATTACCGCGTCAATTCGCGCCACAGGGAAGTTGAATTAACAGACCAAGGACAGGTGCGATTGGCAGAACTTGCTGAGGCTTTGGGTGGGCTCTGGAGCGGCAGCCACCGTCGTGAGGAGCTGGTCACTATGGCGCTAACGGCCAAAGAACTGTATTTGCAGGACAAGCAATACGTCGTTGATGATGGCAAGGTAGTGATTGTAGATGATTTCACGGGGCGCCTCATGCCGGACCGAAACTGGCGCGATGGCTTGCATCAGGCAGTTGAAGCAAAGGAAAGACTGGAAGTAACACCACCCAAAGATACTTACGCCCGTATTAGTTTTCAGCGGTTTTTCAGGATGTACCGCAAATTGGCCGGCATGACCGGCACTGCGAGGGAGGCAACTGCCGAATTCTGGCAGATATATCACTTGCCGGTGGTCGTGATACCGACAAACCGACCGTGTGTGAGAAAGAATCTGCCGGACGTTGTATTCTCCACGGAGACCGCCAAGTGGAAGGAAATCGTATCGCAGATCCACCGTATTCACGCAGCAGGCAGGCCCACTTTGGTTGGGACGCGAAGTGTACAAGCAAGCGAGCATCTCAGTGAGCTACTAAAGGCCGAGAATCTTGAGCATCAAGTACTCAATGCTGTTCGTCATCGCGAAGAAGCCCAAATCGTCGCGGCTGCCGGGCAACCGGGCAAAATCACGGTGGCCACCAACATGGCTGGACGTGGGACCGACATCAAGCTTGGCCGCGGCGTTGCCAAGTCAGGAGGTCTTCATGTTATTGCCACCGAACGGAACGAGTCTGCTCGTATTGACCGTCAACTGTTTGGCCGCTGCGCACGCCAGGGTGACCCGGGAAGCGCACAAGCTATTGTCTGCTTGGAGGATGAGTTCGTATCCCGCTACGCCAAGGGTTTGGTCGGCTACTTGAAGAAACGACACTCAGACGGCGAAAAAGACATAACATCGCTGTTGACAAGTTCTGCGTTTAGCCTTGCTCAACTTCGAGCGGAGAGATTGGCTTTGCGGCGGCGCAAGGCCGTCATGAAGGCGGACCATTGGCTGGACGAGAACTTGAGCTTCGCCGGGAGAGAATAGACGGCTCGACCACGTGCAAGGAGGGTAGCTCTATGGTATGGAACCATCCGCCTCTCGGGAAACGGCCCCGATATTTGAAATCGCCTCTATGGCCCTATCGGCCGGGTGAAGTTCCAGCACGGTACCGCTGATTTGGGCCAACTGGGCTGTGGAGATATTGAAATCGACGATAGCTTCTATTTCCGCCCTCTGTGCTTCTGCCAAAGTCTGCTGGGCCTGGAGCTTGACAAGTAGAAATTCAGGCGTGAGCCTCTCCCGGACTTGTTCTACTTCCTCCAGTGTCTGCAAATGGACTTGTGCAGCATTGGCTGCCTCTTTTTGGATCTCGATCTGGGCATGACTTGTCTCGACCTCTCGGATTCTTTCTTTGGCTTGCACTGCCACCTGATCGGCGAGGTTCTGTAAAGAAGAAACAGCCTTGCGACGCTGCAGCTTTCTCCGAAGTAGTTCGGCTTTGCGCTGACGGTTACCAATCGGGTATTCAAGAGACAAGCCGATTTCGTAGCTGACATGGTCACCGCTGTACAGCCTGTCATTTGCCTGCCCGTAGCCACGTGACAGACCCAGCGTTTTGGCTGAAGCCACCAGGTCCAGACGCGGCATGGCCTGGTTTTGAGCGACCTTAATATTGATCTCAGCAATTCTTAGGGCAAGCCGTGCTTGCTCAATGGCGGGATTCTTCTGCATCGCCAGCTTCAGAATCTCTGAGGTATCGAATCTCTTGGCTGTCATGTACGGCAAGCTCACAGGTACAATTTCGACATCGGTTAACAAATTAGCCTGTGGGTCTGCAATCAGGCGCATAAGAGCGTCCTGGACATCAACAACCCGCTTCTTGACTTGCAGCAACAGGGCCTCACGAGTTTTCGCAGAAGTTTCTGCCTGTTTGATCTGCACGTCGGTCGCATCAATTTCCCTTCGGCCCTTTACCTTGTTCAACGTCTCGATCGTTCTGTCCAGCAAACTCCTTTGAATCTCGAGATTACGGCGGGCCTGCAGCAGCAGCCAGTACGCAGTAACTACCTGGGTCGAGACATCTTCGGCTTTCTGGCGAAACCCGATAAGACTAATCAAGTGATCCAGTCTTGCTATATTCACTCCCGCAAGATTGACCTGCTGCCAGCCGTCACGCAACAGGGGTTGCCTCAGTTGAAGGGCAAGTATGGGCTCGTACCGGGTCGGGCGAGTCCTTCCGATCAAATCGTCCCAATTACGGGTCAAAACATAACCTAAAGACCACTCCGCGCCTGTAACACCTCTTTGTTTTACCCCTGCCTCCAAGGTCCGGCTCTCCGCTTGGCCCGACTGAAACGTACTGTTGACGGGGTTGTCCTGCTGCGCAACGTTTAAGCGATTGAAAGCAGTCACATCGAAATCAGCCGCCGCTTTGGTGATCTCCTGCCTCGCAATGGCAGGATCGAAGCTGACAACTCGTATTTCAGGGCTGTTGGCGAGAGCCTTGACTATTGCCTGCTCGATGGAAAGGGCCGTGATCATCTTGCCGCTGTTAGGGTCCGGACTGACATCAATAGCCCCTATGGAAGAGAAAGCCTGTTCCGGGACAGGACGTAGTAGCCCTAACGGATGCAGCGAGTCCTCACCTTCAACATCGTCACGATTCTGGGGACCAAGATTAGACAAAACTCGTTGGTACGTAGCAAGAGCCCCGCTGTGCTCCACTTTGTCCGAAACACAGCCGGATACCTGGAATAACATAGTCAGAAAAATACAAAGTTTAAGATAGTTGGCCCTGCCGGAAAAAACCGAGCCCTTTTCGGCTGGATGGTTGGGACTTTCATAGAACGAAAAGGAAGTTGCGATTGATATCATTTTGTCATCTCCTCTAAACTCGACTTTTGCCCTTTTGTCATAACATTTTGTAGTTAAAGTACTTACAACAACCGTTTTTGTGCTGGTGTGGTTGGCCGTAATTTCTTTCAGCACAACAACTTACGCAGTCAGCTATAGTAAAAGTGCAAAAGTCGAGCTAAAATCTTAATGTTATTTGGTTCAGAAGTCAACCTTAACGTGTTCCCCAGCCGGACGGCCGGCCTTGTTGGGCACTTCCACACGCACAATCAGAGTGCTGCTGGCTGCGTCGGCAACCGCCGCCACATAAGTAACTTTGCCCTCAATACGCAGCGGTTCGGAATCTGCAAACTCAACCACCGCGGCCTGTCCGGACTTGAGGGTCCTGGCTATGTTCAATGGTACAGGAACATCGACCCAGAGCGGGTCGGTCCGGACGACCCGAACCACGTCGGCCAGAGCGTTTGCTGACTCGCCGACCTCTACATAGATATTCTCTACACTACCCGCTATGGGGCTCTTTAGACGCATATTCTCAACGCGTATCTTTGTCTCTTCGTACTTTCTCTTGTTCTGTTCGTGCTCGAATTTGGCAAGTTCCAGAGACAGTTCGGCCATCCTTACCTCCAGTTTGGCATGTTCGACCTCTAATTCTGTGGCGGCCTTACTTGCAGCCGCTTTCTCGATTTTCTTAAGGTCCACCTGTTTCTGTGCCAGGGATGCTCCACTTGCCTGGATTTGGGTGGTGTTTTTGCTCAGGGCCTCAGTCTGCGCCAGTTGAGCCTGTTCGATAGCGTCATCCTGTTGAACCAGCAGTTGGCCTGCTTTGACAAACTCACCTTGCTTGACGTTCACTCCAGCAACACGGCCTGGCTGAATAAACGAGAGTCTCACGTCTGCGCTTGGATTGGTAATGGCACTGATCTTAGCGGCGGGACACATCACATTAGTCAATGTTAGTAGAACGAGGCAAATGGTCCAAGTGTTCGGCAGGCTTTTGCTACAAATCATAATAATAAACCTCCTAATTTGTTGTAACCCACAACACTATAATCTTGTCCAAACACAGCGGCAACTAAATTCCTGAACATAGTAGCACAAAACATAGCTCGGAATAATGACATCAAGCGCCTTTTCCTTCCTGTCCACCCAAAAAACCTCGTCGTCCTTGTCATTGCTGGACTTACGTGAGCTTGCTGCATGCGGCTAATTGTATTATCTTGGCGGGATGAACGCCATAAAGAACTTTCTGACAAACCTCCGTAATGTTCTTGTTTGTGCTTGCGAATTGTTCCGATATTGCCTGCCGATTCCCCCAGCCTGTTGTGTAGAAGAGATTCTGCTGATCCGTTCAGTGCCATTAACATAGTCAGCAAATCACAAACTTCGCGGGTCTTGGTTTCACATACCCATCAAGATAGACTTTTTCGGGGGGACAGGCATCTGGCTGTAGGAGCGATGAGATGCACTGGAATGGCACAGCGTATTATGGTATCATGTCGCCTCGAAGCAGGCAGGTACCCTGTCAATGAAGGCAAATGGGAAATGTCAGATGAGGCAAACGTTGATATATTTATGGGTCTTGCTGGCCGGAGTTCTATGCAGCGCTGCCGAGCCGAAGGCTGATTTTTATATTTCCCCCAAAGGCTCCGACGAGTGGTCTGGAAGCTTGTCCACGCCAAATGCTCAGGGAACCGATGGTCCGTTTGCGACGCTGGAACATGCACGTGATGCGGTTCGGGATCTTAAAAAGAGCAAGACCGAGGATGTGGTTGTTCTGGTTCACGGAGGAACCTACCCACTAGAAAAAACAGTTGTATTCGGTCTGGAGGATTCGGGAGAAGGGGTTTCAACGGTCACCTACGGCGCCTATCCCGGAGAGAAGCCTGTATTCAGTTCGGGGCAGGAGATCAAGGGGTGGAAAAAAGCGACCAACGCACTCCCGGGTCTGCCGAAAGAGGCGAGTGAAAAGGTGTGGATTGCGGATGTTTCCGATCATTTTTTCACGCTCTACGATCATGAGGGGCGGCTGCCTCGCGCCCGCTCGGCCGGTTTCATTCCGCTCAAGGGGGGAAGTCGGAACAGGCTTCGTTTTCCAGAGGGTAAATTGAAAAACTGGCCGAATGTGGAAGATGTGGAAATCGTGGTTCGTCCGCATCATGCCTGGATTGTGAATATCCTGCCTCTGGTATCGATCGACGAAGAGAAACAGATGGCTCACACGTTAATCGACGCAACCTATGCGATGAACGAACTTCATTTCTTGAAAGAAACCGAATCGTGCTGGGTCGAGAACGTGCTTGAGGAACTCGACGAGCCGGGGGAGTGGGTTTTGAATACGAAGGAAGGGAAGCTCTACCTTTGGCCGCGAGGTGATGCGCCTCCCGCAAGTATCATGGCCCCGTGTCTTAAGGAATACATACGGGTAGAGGGCGAGATCGACAAGGCAGGGCCGAAGGACGTGCCGGTACGCAATCTGTGTTTTCGAGGCCTGACGTTCATGCATGGAGATCGCTATCTGCTGGCTAAGGACGATGCGGGCCTGCAACACGATTGGGACATGCTCGACAAAGGTAATGCTTTGGTTCGCCTGCGCGGAACAGAGAATTGCATGATCGATCAATGTCATTTTGCTCACAGCGGCAGCGGTGCGATACGCGTCGACTTATATGGCCAGAAGAACAAAATTTCCGGCAACCTGATCGAGCACATGGGAGGTTCCGGCATCCTGCTTTGCGGTTACGGACCGGGTACAAAAGACGTGAACAAGAAGAATCTCGTCTACAACAATCACATCCACCATACGGGCGAGATCTATTCGCACTCTCCCGGCATCATGGTCTGGCAGAGCGGGGAAGACCGTGTGGTGAACAACCTGATTCACCACACGCCCTACACGGGAATCATCATTTCCGGGTGCATGACTGATTTTTTTGCAAAGGGCAATGGTCGGGAACTGGCAAGGACCATCAGGAGGCATGAAATAAGCGGCCTGCCTAAAACCCCTCGGTTGGAGGATGTCCGGCCCTATCTTCACACGCATGACAATCTCATCGAATGCAACGAAATCCATCATGCCATGGAAATGTTGGGCGACGGCAACGCCATTTACATTCGTGGCGCAGGCGCAGGCAACGTGATTCGCCGAAACTATATTCACCACATGGTCGCGCCGATGATCATGCAGGCGGCGATCCGTACGGACGGGGGGCAAAGGGATACCCTCATTGCCGAAAACCTGATCTACAAGTGTGTTTCCCAGGGCATCATACTGAAATTGAACAACCGCTGTGAAAACAACATTGTCGCCGACATCATCGCCCCGCCTCGCGGCTACTACTTGTCTCTGCGTGAAGGTCCGCTGACGGGTGCAGTCATCATGCGCAACATCTTTTATGCTTCCAATAAGGAATGTGTCTTCATCGATGAACTTCCGCCCGGTAAAGGAAGAAAGACCGAGGATCGCAGAGGAAGAGCATTGGCCGTAGCCAAGGATGCCGATACCGATTTCAACATCTACTATTGCGCAGCGGATCGTGCGTTGGGCAAAACGATGCTGAAAAAACAGCAACGTGACGGAGTGGACGCCCATAGCCAGTCTGTCGATCCGCTCTTCGTCGATCCGGAAAATGGCGACTTTAGATTCAAACCCGGATCGCCCGCGCTGAAAATGGGCATTGTCCCGGTTGATCTGTCCAAGGTCGGTTTGCTAACAACGAAGGAGTAAGAGAATGAGTGCGCCAAGTGAAGCTGATGTGAGCAATCTGGACAATCCAGCCTGGCTAAAGTCTAACCAGCAGGCCAGAACGGAACTTTGCGCATAATGAGGTAACAAGTTATGTGGAGCCAAAGGGAAGGCGGATTATCGGCCATAACGCAAGTGAAGGTATTCAGCCCCGAAATCTACAACATCGCACGAGGCCAAGGGTTTCATTTCCTGGAAGCCAGTACCGCTGCACGCATTAATGGTGAGTGTGTATGCGGCGTGCCGGGGTCTAAGTCCATGGCAGGTAATCTAACTGTTCACATCGGAACTTGGGAGAGCCATATCGTTCCGAAAGGAAGCTTCCAACAAGCTGAAGAGG
>JAGMDR010000151.1 GCA_023128595.1 Planctomycetota bacterium
ATTCGCTCGATTACGCTGCGGGTGGGCGGGCCCTTCGCGTTCGGCAAGCTCTCATGCGAGGTTGGCGTGCATCGGCTCGTGCGGATAAGCCCGTTCGATTCCAACAAACGCCGCCATACCAGCTTTGCCGCGGTCGATTGCGTGCCGGAGTTCGATAAGGATATCGACGTTGAAATAAATGAAGAGGACCTGAGGGTCGATTTTTACCGGGCCAGCGGACCAGGCGGCCAGCACGTGAATAAGACAAGCTCGGCCGTGCGGATTACGCACGCCCCGACCGGTATCGTGGTGCAGTGCCAGAATGAGAGGAGACAGCACAAGAACCACGCCCAGGCGATGAAGGTGCTCAAATCGAGATTGTACATGCTGGAGCGGCAAAAACGCGATGCCGAGGTTGCGAAACTATACAGCGAAAAGGGTGAGATCGCCTGGGGCAGCCAGATACGCAGCTATGTCCTCCAGCCCTACCAAATGGTGAAGGACCATAGAACGAGCTTCCAGACGGGCAACGTGGAGGCCGTGCTAGACGGGCGGCTTGCCGGGTTTATCGAAAGCTACCTGCGCCACCGCGCGAAAACGAAGGAAAACAAGAATTAAACGCAGAGTCCGCAAAGAGCGCAGAGAACAAAATTGAATGGATTCGGCGCCTGTGCAGGAATGATAAATCAGAATCGTAACCGTTCATCGCGTAATATGTTGAATTCTTGGTCGTTTTTTGTCATTGCGAGGAGCGAAGCGACGAAGCAATCTCGATTTTCGAGTGTTTGAGATTGCCACGGCCCTTGAAAAAGGCCTCGCAATGACACAGAAAGTGAGTTTATACATCCTGAACGGTTACTTGGAATCTTAGTATCTTGGCGGCAGCGAATAAAGGACAGGAAAAGATGAAAGAGATTATTGATGTCGGACTAAAAACGCGGAAGGTCGGCCCGGATATTGCGGGGCCCAAGACGGATATGCTCGTTGTAGGGCGGTTCTCGGACGGCAAGGGGCTGAACAAACTCGAGAAAGAGCTCAATAGCAGGCTCGACGGAGCAATTGACCGATTGATCAAATTAAGCGATTTCAAGGCCAAGGAGGGGACCAGCGCCGTAGTTTACGGCAGCGATCGCACGGGGGCCAAGAGGATTCTGTTAGTCGGGTTGGGCGAAAAGAAGAAGGCCACGCTCGATACGGTCCGCAAGGCGGCGGCGATAGCGGCCAAAAGGGGCGTGGAGTTGAAGGCCAAGACAGTCAGCCTTGCGCTGCATAACGTCTTTGGCGGGCGTTTCGACGCGGCTGCGATGGGAAGGGCTATGGGGGAGGGGGCGTACTTCGGCAGCTACCGGTATGATGAGTTTGTTACCGAGAGCGAGAACGGCCGGCTGGATCGCCTCAAAGTCGAGGTCATTGATTCGGATTCCGCCAAGATAAGAAAGCTCACCAAAGGGCTCTCGTGCGGGACTGCAATCGGCAGGTCGCAGAGTTATGCGCGGACGTTGGCCAATCGGCCGGCGAATGTGATAAATCCGCCTGCATTGGCGGCAGAAGCGAGGAAGCTGGCCCGCGGGCTCAAGAATGTAAGCTGTACGATATTCGATGAGAAGCAGTTGAAGGCCAAGGGAATGGGCGGTGTCCTTGCGGTGGGGGCAGGCTCGAAGAGTGAGCCGAGGTTCATCGCGTTGAAGTATAGTCCTGCGGGCAAGGCGGTGGGTAAGCCGACGGTCGCCCTGGTCGGCAAGGCGATAACATTTGATTCGGGCGGGATTAGCATAAAGCCGGCGCCAAATATGGACCAGATGAAGTTGGATAAGTCCGGGGGAATTGCTGTCTTAGGAACGATAAAGGCGATTGCGGAATTGGGATTGCCGCTGAATGTCTATGGGATAGTGCCGTCGGCCGAGAATATGCCGGGCGGGTCGAGCTATCGGCCGGGCGATATCATCACGACATACAGCGGTAAAACTGTCGAGGTCCTCAATACCGACGCCGAAGGGAGGATGATACTCTGCGACGGGCTTGCTTACGCCGTCAAGCAGAAGTGCGATGTTATCATCGATATTGCGACGCTGACGGGGGCGTGTATGGTCGCGCTGGGTAAGTATATGGCCGGCCTGATGGGCAATGACGACAAGCTGATAAAGCAGCTTCAAAAGGCGGCGGAAGACAGCGGCGAGAAGGTCTGGCCTATGCCGAGCGGCGATGAGTATGCAAAGGAGATGAAGAGTAAGATTGCGGACCTGAAGAATACCGGCAGCAAGTGGGGCGGGGCCTGCACCGCCGCAGCATTCCTCGGCCAGTTCGTCGGCGATACCGTCTGGGCGCACCTGGATATCGCAGGGATGGACATATTCACCAAGGCGACGGAATACACAGCCGAAGGCTCAACAGGATTCGGAGTCCGCCTGCTCACCACCTACCTGATGAACCTACTTGAAAAGTAGGCAAGGCCTTTGTCTTTAAGGGTTTGCGGGCGAAGTCCGTCAAAATAATTCGAGTTGTTGGGGTCTCCGGGGCGGTGGTTTACGCATTTTTCCCCAGAAACTCTCCATCCGCCTTTGTATTTACGCGGCAATCTGAAACCATATGCGCTTGTCAAGGGACAATAGGACCCTTGCAGAAGCTCCAAATTATGAATAAAGCTTCTTTGAAAAGTTCACAAATGGGACAGCCTTGGCTGATCAATGGAATCAACGTACTCAATGATTAACATTTGGTCTCGAGCCCGGGGGATCTTCATTGGATTATTCCTTCATCGAGAGACATTCTCTGTATTCAGAGATGCAGAGGGCGACACATCTTGAGGACTACGCAACGTTTTTAAGCCGATACCCAGTGATCCGTGTTTCCCGGAAGAAACGTTGTTCGATATTACACGGAACCGTTTTTTTGTGACGTTTCGGCTTCTCCGGCTTGTTCTCATAATAGACATCATCAGGTCGAAGACCATCCAATGTCATGTGTGGGCGCCAGATATTGTACCAGCTCTCAAATTCTTTACAGAGAAAGGTCAGATGATCAAAGTCTTTGATGATCGGTACATGCTTGAGCCATTCGTACTTCAAGGTTTTGATGGCTCTCTCTGTGACAGAAATCGATGTAAACTACTCATCCAAAACAGGTTATATGAGCCCCAACCAAATTTTGCGGTAATAGGATATCTCTTACAAAGGAATCTGGGGCTACCATGCACTGCTGATTTCATTGGCCAATACGTCCGAGCCGTTATACTTAGTCAATCGCAGCGGCAATTGCACGAGCAGTGCTGGCGCTGCCGCCTATCTTGATCAGGCCAAAGACTTAT
>JAGMDR010000152.1 GCA_023128595.1 Planctomycetota bacterium
AGCGGCGCAAGCAAGGGCGCCTCAAGAACATCGAAGATATTGGCAAGGTCGGGGTTCGACTGAGAAAAGCGGAAGACTACGTCACTTTTTAGGCCCTTACAAATGAAAGCATTAAGCTGGGTCATTGTGCTCATTCTACTTATTTGCTCAGTTGTGTTAGAGGGGCAAGAACTGCAAGCCAAACAGGTCCGGTCCGAGCGTCCCTATTGGGCCGAGGCGATGGCGAAGGTGCATTCGAAGTTCTCGGGGGAGAAGAGGACCTTTGCGCATTTCGGCGACTCGATCACGGTTACTATGGCGTTCTGGACGCCGTTATTGTATTCGCGCAAGAACGCCCCGGCCCAAATGGAGCAGGCATACGAGCTGGTGGCCGGATACCTCAAGAAAGAGTGCTGGCGAGACTGGAAAGGCGGGCAATTCGGCAACACCGGCATGATGACGATTCGCTGGGCGCACGAGAATATCGACACCTGGCTCAAACGGTTGGACCCGGAAGTCGCCCTGATTATGTTCGGCACAAACGACCTCAATTCCGTACCCCTGAAAGAGTATAAGGAGAAAACGCGGCAGGTCGTTGGGAAATGCCTGGATAACGGAACGGTTGTGATACTCAGCACAATTCCCCCTCGGCATAGGATGGCCGAGAAGGCCGCCCTTTATGCCGAGGCTCTGCGTCAGATCGCCCGCGATATGAAGGTCCCGCTTACCGATTTTCACTCTGAGATTCTCAAACGCAGGCCCGATGACTGGGACGGCGCGATGGACAAATTCTCGCAGTACGCCGGATACGATGTCCCCACACTGCTGGCCCGCGACGGAGTCCATCCCAGCCATCCGAAGGAGTATCGAAGCGATTACTCTGCCGAGGCGCTTAGGTGCTGCGGCTTTTCCCTGCGGAACTATCTGACCTTGATGAAGTACGCCGAGGTGCTCAAGACCCTTGAGATGGTTTCGCCGGCGAAAGGTAAAACCAATGCAGTCAGGCGGGAACCGGTTCAAACCGGTCTGATCAATCCGCCGAGCCGACCCTGGTTTCCCAAAGCGCCTGCCCTTCCAAGGCCCAAAGGGCAGGTGATAGAGGTCTCGAACGCCCAAGAGCTAATCCGGGCGCTCGATGAGGTTAAAGCCGGGGGAACAATCTTCTTGGCCGACGGCCACTATATGATGCCCCATTTCATCGAGATCAAGACCGACAACGTCTCGCTCCGCAGCGCATCGGGCTATCGTGAGCGAGTAGTAATCGACGGGGCCGCCAGTCGAGATGGGGAGCTGATCTGGATCACATCGTGCTCCGGCGTAACGATTGCCGATTTGACCATCCGGAACATCAAGTGGAACGGATTCAAAATCAACTCCCAGACCAACGTTCAGGAGCTGACAATCTACAACTGCATCATCCATAATATCTGGCAGCGCGGCGTCAAAGGCGTTAAGGTGCCGAAAGCCAACCGCGAGGCGGTTCGTCCGAAGCGGTGCCGCGTGCAATACTGTCTGTTTTACAACGATCGGCCGAAGCGCCTGAGCGACGATACGCACGATATCGCCGGCGGAAACTACGTCGGCGGCATCGATGTGATGTACCCCAAAAACTGGGTGATCAGCGATAACGTTTTTGTTGGCATAAATGGAAGGACCCGTGAGGCGCGAGGGGCCATCTTTATCTGGCACGATGCGCAGGACTGCGTTATCGAGCGCAACATCATTATCAATTGCGACGCCGGTATCTGCCTCGGGAATCCCCATCGGCCGGAGGATATACGCATCCACTGCACAGGCTGCGTCGTTCGGAATAATTTTGTTACCGGGGCTACCGAAGGCGGCATCGTGCCCGTATATACGAAGGATTGCCGGATTCTCAACAACACTATTTATGAGCGCGACAGTCGCATGGGCCGCCTGATTCGGACTGTCTTCGCCAACGATGGATTGCTCATCGCCAACAACTTAGTCAGCGGGCCGAAGATAAGAAACGAGTCGGACAGTGATATCAGGTTTGTTAACAACCTCCAAAAGGATCTTGCCGGCGCTTTTGTCAATCCGTCCCAAGGCGACCTGCACCTGACGAGCCGGGCCGGTGAGGCCATCGACAAAGGTGTGAAATTGCCCGAAGTGACCAGTGACATAGACGGCCAGACCCGCGGCGAAAAACCCGACATCGGGGCCGACGAGCTAAGCCCATGAACCCGGCATAAGGCCGATAGCTTAGTGTCCTGTTGATCGTGATTCGATGAGTCGTCATTGCGAGGCCTGAAAGGCCGCGGCAATCTCTATTTAGCATGCGGTTTTACCGCAGCCTCTCACTCATAAAATCACACTTGACAGAACACAAGAATTCCTAATGATAAGACAAGATATGAAAAACAGTGTTAATCCGTGTCTAAAAAACTGTGTGAATCCGTGCCGAACAACAGAATCGGTCGGTTTATGTAATTTATTTTGTGGATGGTTTTGGGAGAAGCCGCTATGGATTGGGTTTTCTTTTTCACGAACCCGGCGTTGTTTATCTTCGTGCTTATCGTATCATTCGTTGTTGTCAGGATTGGGGCGATTGCGTTTCAACTGACCGGGCTCGAGTGGTCGTTGGCGAAGTTTCAGGCGCTGTCGTGCTTTACATCGACCGGTTTTACTACCAAAGAAGCGGAGCTGATTACGGGCGACCCGCGAAGACGGCGCATTGCCTCGGTCCTGATCGTGCTCGGTCACGCCGGGCTTGTTACTCTGATAGCGACTTTCGCCAATACGCTGAACCCGCGGATGATATCGGGCACCATAGAAACCACTTTTTGGCGATTCGTGCTGGCATTGGCGAATTTGGCGCTCCTCGTCGCTGCCATATACGTCATTTACAGACTTTTTACGAACACCAAATTCGCTCGCAAATTAACGAACGTTTTGAGAAAGCGGATCATAAAGAAGGATATCATCAAGTCCGTTTCCGTCGAAGAGCTCGTGGTGGCGACCGCCGGCTATGGAGTCTCCAGGATTAAGATCCGCGAGAAGCACCCGCTGCTGGACAAGAAACTCTCCGAATCCGACCTTAGAAAGGACGACATCACGGTCCTGGCCATCATCCGCGGCCACAAGACCATGCCGAACCCCCGCGCCAACGCAAAAATCCTCCCCGGCGACGAATTAATATGCTTCGGAAAGTTAGGCGGCATAAGAAAGAAATTCGCGTGAGCCCGCATTTCCTGCGAGGCTAAGGAACGATTTATGAGAAATCTCAACTTAAGGACAATATCAGCAGGAGTGGCAGGTGGGGACCATTGAGCAAGGCGTAAAGCAGGCGGTTGAGAACTGTCTAAGAGTCAAAGCAGGCGAGAACGCACTGGTCATTACGGATACTCAGACCATCGAAATCGGCTCGGCGCTCAAAGCGGCCATAGAGAAGGTCGCCGGTGAAACTCAGTTCTTCGTGATGGAGGATTTCGGCCAAAGACCGATCGACTTCCCACAAGACATCGAAAACGCCATCAAGCTCGCAGACCTCAGCATCTATGCCGCCCAGGGAGCCGAGGGAGAGCTGCAAACCTTCCGAATGCCGATGCTAAAAGCCATCGAAGCCAATCCCAGGCTCAGGCACGCCCACATGATTGGAATTACCCCGCAGATTATGACCGACGGGATGTGCAGCGATTACAACCAGATCCAGCGAATCAGCAGGCTCGTTTACGATAAGGTTAAGAGCGCGTGCGAGATTCGCGTGATGACTGAGAGAGGCTGTGATTTTACAGCCCAGTTCAGCCCGGAACTCAAATGGATCGTCAGCGACGGCCATATCGCGCCGGGCCATTGGATGAACCTTCCTGATGGCGAGGTCTTTACCTCCCCGGTCAATGTCAACGGCACAGTCGTTATCGACGGCTGTCTTGGCGATTACTTCACCGAAAGATACGCTTCTCTGCAGGATACCCCCGTTCGCATAGAGATTGAGAACGCCAGGGCGATAAGGCAAAGCCTCCAATGTGACAATGACCAACTCCTGAGAGAATTCACCAAATACCTTTTTGAAAACGACCAAAACAGCAGCCGGGTGGGTGAATTCGCCATCGGTACCAATACCGGCCTGACGGAGCTGATCTACAATCTACTTCAAGATGAGAAGTTCCCCGGCGTGCATATCGCGTTCGGCAGCCCCTTACCCGGCAAAACCGGTGCTAAGTGGGACAGCAAAGCCCACGTAGACGGGGTCATCAAAAATCCCACCATCCACGTCGATGGCGAAATGCTGATGAACAAGGGCCAATTTCACCTTGAATGAACCACTTGGGCCGCTCTTAGCCGGAAAAAACCGTGTCCCCCATTGAAATAAAAAGCTCCCGGGTGGCATCCTCAAACTCGTTTGCGCGTGCAAAGCCGCAATCCCACCCATCGGGTGGCATCGTCAAACTCGTTTGGGCGTGCAAAGCCGCAATCCCACCCATCGGGTGGCATCGTCAAACTCGTTTGGGCGTGCTATAACGCCCTCATTGCGATGAGCCCTGCTGATTCGCCCCGGCGCGCCGTGCGCTTGTCAACCGAACATCGGACCACTGTAGAACCTCTGGATTTGGTATAACTGCTCTTTGAAAAGTCCATAAATGGGACAGCTTTGGTGAATTTTTGAGGTGGATAATGATCAATGAATTCAAGATCAGGCAAACTTTCATCGGATTATTGCTTCATTGAGAGACATTCTCTGTAATCACAAGGGCAGGGGGGCCACAAAGAATAAGATACTACGCAACATCTTTTAGCCGATAGCCAGTAGTGCGAGTTTCCCGGAAAAGATGTTGTTCGATATTACCAGGCACTGTCTTTGCATCACGCTTCGGCTTCTCCGGCTTTTTCTCATAATAAACATCATCAGGTCGAAGACCATCCAATGTCATGTGTGGTCGCCAGATGTTATACCAATATTGAAACTCTTTACACAGCATGGTCAAGTGATCGAATCCTTTAATGATCGGAAGTCGTTTCAGCCATTCGTATTTCAGGGTCTTATAGAAGTCAATTCAACAGAGGAATTATAGCATTTGATGGTGTAAAATGGGAATCAGGAGTTTGGGATTGTAAATGCTTGTTTTCTAAGAGGATAGACAGTTGTTCGTAGTGGTTCTATTGGCGCTTGACAAGCGCACTCATTACCACAACGAGGAGAAACACAAAGCCGGACATACTTTTCTGTAACTGCTGACGTTGCATACTGCCAAATATCCTTCAACAAAGCCTTCTCCTGCGTTGTGAGCTCAATTGTGCACGTGTCTCTCTTATCTTTTTTTCCTTTTTTACCTTTAACCGGAATAAGTGGAATCTCTGTGTCTTGCGTCCTTTGCGGGCTGGAAACTTCTTTTGGGGCCGAAATCACCCAGGAATATCCCTGCGACGGGCTTAAGAGGCAGGAGAAGTCTTTTCGCTTTTGTTCGGAGTATTGGACTTTCGGCTTCTCGATAAGCGCAGGCCAGGAGCCTGTCATGCTCCGCCATGCAGCGAGTAT
>JAGMDR010000153.1 GCA_023128595.1 Planctomycetota bacterium
TCGGCGTTGGCCGGGTCTATTATGGTCAGGGAAAAGCCCTCGCCATCGGTGATTGGACGCCAGTCGTCTCCGTACTTAAAGTCTTGAATAGTCCAGCCGACGGCGTCGGTCAGCTCGATCTTTTCCCCGCCGTTATCCAAGCTGCCGGTGTATTCACCGGCGATAACACCCGAAAAACCCGGATACTGAGCGGCGAAGGCCGCCTGGTTCCTGACCAGCACTACAAGTCCACCACCCGGCAGATCGATATCCGGGAACGTAAAACCGATTCCGTTGGTGAACTTGACGAGATTGATATTTATCGTTTGACCTGAAATATTCTTTAGCTCGACGAATTCCTCGTTAGGATCGTCCGGATCGCCGGTATCCTTCGGATGGTACATAATCTCGGTGATCCGCAGGCTTTCCGCAACCGGCCCGACCGCAAAGACCGCCTCGTTCAGCGCACTCCACGTGCTGCCGCTTTTGGCCCGCGCCTTGACGTGCGTGGTCGCCGTAAGGTTGATAGCGGTCGAGTACGTCTTCGCGTGGTCCGTATTGACCGCGCCGCCGGGCAGACGCGGGTCCGCCCCGTCAAGCGTATAATAAACGGCGGCCGGTTTGGTCATCGTCAGCGTAAACCCGTTAAGGTCCCAGCCGCCGTGTGGACTGAACGCCGGTGCCGCAACGCTCGGATACCAACCCCTGTTTTTGTACTGGTCAACGATATCGTTCGAGTTAAACATACTATTGGTGCGTTTCGGGAAGTAATCGTTAATCAACCTGTTCTGCTCGGGCAGCCAATGGCCGTTTTTGGTGTACAAGTAGTAAGGGTCGTTCGAATACGAGTGCACGTCTCTTCGATAGTCTCCCCACCGGGCGGACTCGCAAATGATGGCAAGGTCAAGCTCAGCGGCGCGCTTCATCCAGCGTGCAGCGGTCTCTTGAGCAGTCAGGGCGCCGTCGTTAAAGAGATGCTTGTGCGCGCGGTCGGCAAGCAGCATTTTGAACTCGGCGCTGTTGAGCAGGTTGTTAAACAATCTGCTCGGATCGCCGCTGCTGTTCTGGCCGGTCTTACTGGCATCGACCTTCTCCAGCACGCGTTCGGCATCCCAGCTAAAGATTCGCCACGGCATATCGTCGAGCCCCCCGCCGGCCGCACGCCAGTTATGATCATCCCAGTCTTTATTGGCGCCGTAATGATTGATAATCATATAGTCGGCCAGGTTCACAACGTCGAGCTTCTGCTTAATCTGGTCGTATTCGGCCAGGCTGATGCCGCCGGTGACCGCATTGGCAATGAGATTCTGAAGGCTGTTCCACGATGACGTGCTGCCGTCAACCGCCGAGCCGGCGTTCAACGCATCGAGCTGGTCGTCGTCCCCGCCGTAGTGTGAAGCGTAATGTTCGGCGTCCGGCCGCTCGTGAACGTTGTACGCACCCCAGTAAAAACCGTTGAGATACAGGTGAACGTACGTGCCATATCCCCCGCCCGGCTCGCCCATATCGAGCAGCGAGTCGCGCATCCACTGGTCCCGAATCATCGACCCTCGCCTGCGCTGCCCGCTGTCCCAGTGAATCCACGAATTGTTGTACATCGCACGAAGCTGCAGAGAGTTGAATCGATCCACGCGAGAGCCGTCGAACAAATCGTATTCAAGCTCGCCAGGTCCGTATCCACCCCGGAAACGAAGACTCAGCGAGTGCTTGGGCGCCTTTCTTGCATTTCGACTGGCGCCGCCCTGAATACGCAAGCCGCAGCTCACCTGGAACTCCTTCCTACCGTCCACGTCAAAGAGCTCCGCTGATACGGCCCGCTCCCAGGATATACCCTTCTGTGTCGGGTGCGTATAAATGCCGATGGAAGAACCAAACAGGTTGTCCCTATCCGTCGCGACCGACAGCGTGGGAATCGACAATAGCGCACCCACCATATCGTCGCGGTAATCGGGGTCGTTGTAAACCTGCGGGTCCATCTCGTAATCACCCGGATACCCACTCCACGCCGTCGACGAGGTCGGATACCCCATAGCAGCAGCATCTGCCTGGCTCTGAACAACCACGTGCGCCGGGAAAATATACGTCTGAGTATCAACGTTACTCGGCAGCCACCCCGTCTTAAACGCCGTCGCACGCAGACACGTCGTCGTGCTTATCGGAATCGGACCGTTGGCCGTGGAACCGTGCGAGAGCGTCGGCTCGCTGCCGTCGGTCGTATAGCGTACCGTAGCTCCCGGCGTCTCGCACGTGATTGTCACTGAAAACGCCGTGTCATAGAAGCCGCGATCCCGGCTGAACTTCGTGTCCGCCACCGCACCGTCGTATTTTGCCGAATTCGCCGCCCCCCTCCACTTATCGCCGACCCGGATGCCCGGAGTCGGCGTCAGAAGATAGCCATTCTCGCCGCCGCTGCTGATACCGTATGAAACAAAACCCTGCTGATCGGGATACTCCGGCGCATATTCGTGCACCACAGTCACCCCGTCCGGTTTGACCAGGGCCAGATAATCGCCGCCGGCACCGAGCGCAAAGTTCGTATGAAGCGCCCCGTCATCATCTACAAACGGATAATTGGTCGGATTATCCTCCCGCGTCTTGCCCGAGGCGAAAAGCACATAATATCCGTTCGCCCCGATGCTCACCCCGCTGGGAAACCGCCACTTGGTTAGATTCTCGGCGCTATTCGTCAGATACCACCCCTCCAGGTCGATAGTGTTCACTAAGTCCAGATTGTGAAGCTCAATCCAGTCCGGATGCACGTCGAAGCCATAGACCTCGGTGTAAATGTTGAGGCTGCTGATAGAAGGCACGTGCGAGTTGACCGCCATAAACTCACTGATTACCACCGGCGTCTCTCCCAGCTCCTTGTAAACTCCACCGGTTACGGTCGTCAGATTCTTGTCGATCCGGACCTCCTGGCTGCCCGGCTTGATCCAACCGCTGACCATCTTATACTCGATCGTGTGCAGCCCCACCGGCAGAACAAATGGCGGATCGTCGTTGTCCCGCCAGGTCCCGCCGTCCACCCGCCATTGCGCCCCCGCGTCGATAGCAGCCTGCGGAGAAATTGTTACCCTCAGCAGACCCTTCTGCTGTATATAAGTGCCGACCTCGTTCGCCGTCTCGGCATAACTAACCTGTACCGGTTCATCGCCGGGCTTGTCCCAGCCGGCGACCGCACTAAACTCAACCGTGTGCCACCCGACCGAAAGATCGCCCTGCGTATCCCCGGCCTCTCGCCAGGTCCCGCCGTCAACCCGCCATTGGGCCCCGGCGTCAACAGCACCCTCAGGCTCGATACTAACGTGCACAGAGCCGCTCTGCCGGTTCTCACCCCAGCTCATCGCCAGCCACGCAAAATCACCCATCTCAACGTCATTATCACCGTCAAGGTCCGCCGAGCCGCCCGGATTACTCAGCCACTGGTCTGCGAGAATCGCAACGTCCGCCGAATTGACTATGCAGTCCCCGCTCAGATCTCCCGTCGGGCAGATCGACTCGTGCACCGTAATCGTCACATCGTCGCAAGCCCACAACTCCCCGTCAGTCGCTTCGAGCCGCAGCACGTAGCTCCCGTCCTGGAGAGGCTCGAATATCACGGTAGGGTTCTCCACCGACGCATTCGGAACAAATGTCACCTCCCCGGGCCCGCTGACCTTCGACCACTCAAACTCCAGAAATCCGTTCGGCTCCCCCAGCCCGTCGTCCCGCACCGTGCCGTTTAGATTAACTGTATTGTCGGGCAGCCTTGTCTCGCAGTCCGACCCGGCGCCAACCACCGGCGCTTGGTTCCCTACTTCACCGGTCTGCTCAAGCATAAAACCGCCGAAGGGATACCCTTGTCTTCCGTGGGAGCCGGGACTGCTGTCCGCCTCGGCCCGGATTGTAAAATCCTCGTCCGGACCCGGATCAATATCGTCCCACCGAACCAAAACACCAAATGTGTCGTTATCCACAGCCAAAAACTTCGTCGTGTCCGTCCCAACCCAGTTCGGATCTCCTACCGCCCCGTGATAACCGCTGTTGTTCGTATAACCAATGGCGTCCCTGATCGTAAAAAGCGATCTACGATTGTTGATGCCAGTACCCCAGATGCGCACCGCCGAGCCGACAAATGTATACTTCTTCGTAGGGTCCAGCCCCGTGAATTCTATCTCCACCCACCAGCCTGTATCGGAGCTGTGCTGGATGATAGTCCCGCCGAAATCCACCTTCCCATCGAATACCGCGTGCGCCGCCGTGCCAGGGTCGAAATTGTCCCCGTAGTCCACGCGAGTCCTCACCGGAGCCACAGAGTTCATCGTAAACCTCACAGTGGGCATCCCCTCCTCACTCCCGGTGGCTATTTCCTTTAGCTTGCCCGTATTGTGAGTCGTATAGCCGTCGTAAATCGTCCAGTCCGTTGCGTTCTCATGCGTATTGTCCGCAGGGTCCCGGATACAGTCGTTGTACGCCACCCAGATCACGCACCCCTCCGCCACGCTGCCGCCCAGCACAACCGCCGATAACACGACCAGTGCCATCACCTTTTCAATTCTTGGACATTTCATCAAGTGGCGTCCCATTCTTCCTGTCTATTTCTTCCTTGCCAAGCCTTATCTATTTTAACATATATCGGCCCTTCACGTCAACAAGCTTTCCTTGAACGCAAAAAGGCACGTGTGTACCGATCCTCCGCAGGTACGGACACCCCACCCGTTACTGCAACGCCCCGGAACGCCGCCCGGGCAATCCCAAAATAGTAAACCTGCACGCGCGAAGTACGTGTTTAGCCAGTTGAAATTCCCTTGTGGCACGGCCATCCTGGCCGTGTTTTCTCGGGCTTCAAGCCCGTGCCACGCCTGGAAGCTGCTGAATCAGTTCTCTGGCTAAACACGTACCCCGCGAAAGCGGGAATCCAGAGGCCTCGAGTCAGCTAAGAACTCATTTTGTTACAGTTTCTTAGTGTCTTTGCCCAAGTTACGCACTTAGTGGGCGGCGCGGCCGTTGATTTTCAATGCAAAGAGCCGTTTCTGGGTGGGCAAATAGAATACGCCGTCGTGAACCGCCGGGGTGATACCTACGGATCTAAGGCGAGAGCGGTACAGCACTTGCTTTTGCCGAGCGGTTTTGAGGACCCACAATACATTTCGTTCGGTGCTGATATACACCTTGCCGGCTACTACCACCGGGGACGCCGTCCACACACCGGCATCCAGCTCATGCTGCCAGTAGTGTTCTGAGGTGTCGGCATCGAGGCAATGCAGCCGGCCGGTAAAATCGGAAATATACAACAGTCCATCGTGTATCGCCACGTTGGAAATACTGCGATCAACCCGGCGACTCTCCCAGATTTTCCGACCGGTCGCCGCGTCGATACACGAAAGCATACCTTTGCCCGGACCGTGAATAGGGCTCTGGCCGATAGCAAGATAAATGCGACCCTTATAAACCACCGGCGTCGCAATAATCTCGCTGGGCCCGTCGGGGCTTCTATTACGAAAAGTGGCATAGGGGATATCCCGGCCGTCTTGCCGGCGATAGTCGGACGGATTGCAATCACACTGCCATATCTTTTTCAGGGTTCGCGTTTTGTCGTCACCCGTTGACGACTCGAGAGGCTCGAACGCATACAGCACACCGTCACCGCCGCCAAAGAGAATCATAGCTCGCCCGCCGATTTTTGTCGCCACGGGCGACGACCAGTGCCCGTGAAACATTCGTTTGCCGATCAGCTCGCCGTCCGTGGCCGCCGGCCGACCGGTGCGTTTGTCCAGCACGATCAGGCTGGGCGCCAGCGGATTAGCAACGCACTTGTGCTTGTCATCCTGACCATTGGAGGTGCATACATAAAGATAATCACCGTGCAGCAGCGGCGTACTGCCACAAACGTCGTGGGGGACCACAGATATTTCCGTAATCATATCGAATCGCCAGATGATATCGCCATCGGTTTTGGTGAGTTTGTAACCCGAACCGCTCGGGACACCCATATACTCTGCTTCCTTTAGAAACGGCCCGTCATTGCCATCGGCCTGACCGTTACGATCCAGGCAAAGGACATCGCCGCGAGGGCCGACAATATACAATCGCTTGCCATCGACCGCCGGCGTCGAACACACGCCGCATTTCCAGTGATTGAAATGATACGGTGCCTGTGTCCCTTTAATATACCGGGGAATCGGCAGTTGCCAGATCACCTCGCCGGTGGCCTGCTCCAGAGCCATCACAATCCCGCCGCCGGTCGGTCGCACTGCCGGATGCTTCAGCTCCATATCATTAATCCCTATGAAGATCCGCCCCCCGTCAATACGCGGGATCGTATATTGATGCGTCCCTAATCGGATCTCCCACAACAAATCTTCCGACTCAAACGCGTCCGGCAAAGCCGATTCACCCGCAACCGCCCCACACAGAGGACCCACAAGCGCAAAAAACAACCATCCTGAAAATAGAAACAGATAACCGATTCTTCGAGCTCCGTCTTTGTAACGTACTACCCTCGTCAAAATCGCACCGACAACCATATCGCCCCTTTCAACCTACTGCTCTGTTACCGATCACTTGAGGTGCTGTCATGCTGAGCCAAGGGCGAAGCATCCGGGTTTCGCAGGCCGGATTCTTCGCGAAGTTTATCCTTGAGCGCGGCGAAGGGCTCAGAATGACATTCCATTTTATCCGTTACAAACCACTAACCTCATTTCTATTAGAATATCACCTCTGCCCTAAAGATTCAAGTAAACCGGTAGCGGCGATGCGTTCTCCACGCTAAATCAACTGCCTTGTCAATTCGTGGTTAAGTTCCCTTTGTCCCTTCGTGTCTTACCGGCAAAATTCACCTTCCACACGCACAAAAAAAGAGGCCGGTCATTTGACCGGCCTCTTTGCTTGATTCCAGGTTTACCCTTATTCACTAAGACCCAACGACTATTTCGGCCTCGGACAGTCGCCCGTCAGGTTCCCATCTTTCTCCTTCCTGAAAACATAACATTTCGACTTCTTAAGAACACCCTATTTTCAGTTTCAGCTCTACTTTCGACACACTCCAAACCTGGAAGATCGACCTCCATTCATCAAAAGTAAATTTCAATTAAACTCCTTTTTTATTGTAGTAAATTGCCTACGGAGTAGTCAAATCAATAACCCCTCCACAGCCCGGATTGGCCATATCAATACCGGCGTCACTCTT
>JAGMDR010000154.1 GCA_023128595.1 Planctomycetota bacterium
CGGGTATCTGTTAGTGGTTAAAGACGTCAACGCCTTTACCTGGCAGTATCCGACCGTGCTCGCCGAGAAGATAGTCGGCCCGTACGATGGCCAGTTGAGCAACTCAGGTTTAAGCGGCTCAGGCGAGGATGAGCGGGTTGAGCTTAGTATGCCGGGTAATATAGACAACTTCGGCAGGCGACATTACATTCGCCTTGACAGGGTCAATTACAGCGACGGCTCGCATCCCGATAATTGTCCCGGCGGCGCGGACCTCTGGCCGACCGAGGCCGACGGCGGCGGTAAGTCGCTCACCCGCACAACACCGGCCAACTACGGCAACGACCCAAACAACTGGGAAGTGGCCACACCTTCTCCGGGAGGGTAAACTCTGACAAGTCGTCGGTCGATATGAAGAATATGACCGGTCAGCCAGGCTCTTCTTCGATGGCCCATAAAATCTGGAGATGTGTTGATGAGATGTATAAGACCTCAGAAGTTGAGGATTTTGGTTGCGGTACTGGTGATAGGCGTCTCTGCGCGAGCGGCTATAGGAGGTCTTGCTTATCCGGATCCCCCCGGCGGCTGGACATACATCTACACCGGTGACGCCACCTCCGGTGGTGCGAACTACACTGCCCTGGACGGCGCCTGGAGCCACAACAACGGCTCGGACCAGTGGGACGAGTCGGCGATTGGGACCGGCAGACCGGGCGGCGCCAGTGGAATTACCGACGGCGGCAAGGGCAGCTTCAGCGTCCGCCAATCGAGCGACGACGACATCATTTCCTTCACACTGGCCAACGTGGGAAATGATCCGCTGGCCACGGAAAAAATGAAGTACGATCCCACGATACTGTTCACCAATGTGGGCGGACAAGAAGGCCTGGTGATGAACTGCCTGACAACCGGCGGAGATAACGACGATGAAGACCCCTGGGAATATGACGGCGACGGCGAGGTCCTCAATCAGGTTGCGCTGGCCGTAACCGACTGGCACGAGTTTTCGATCACCATCGAGGCCGACACATCAGGAGGCGGAACACACCTGGTCAAGGTCCGGGTCGATGGCGCGCAGGAGGCGCACGAGTTTCACCTTACCGCGGGAGGCGATAACGATTATGACGACAGCTACATTGCTATGGGCCTCGGAGCAACCGGCGCGATGGGCGCGATTGACGTGGACTTCTTCGCCTACAAACCGGGCACCTATGAGTCGGCAGGCGGCATCATTAACAACCCCCCGACCGTTAACGCAGGTGACGACCAAATAAAGTGGCTCAGGAGCAGCTCCATTACCGTCCGGCTCAACGGCGAAGTCTCCGACGATGGGATAGGAGACCCGGATGGCTATTTGGCGATGGAATGGCAGTGGGTCGGAGGCACCGGCGAAGGCCCGATATTGTTTAGCCCCGGTAATAATATTGAGGACCCCAACATTACAATCTACGACTTCGGAACCTACGAACTTCAACTCGAGGCCACCGACGGCCGGAAGACCGGTAGTGACACGGTAACAATCACAATCAATGAAGGATTGAAGGGTGATTTGTTCGTGGACAACAAGGTTGACTGGAAAGACCTTATGCTTTTCACCCGGATGTGGTTGGACGAGCCGCCCAGCGACGCCGACCTGGTCGGTAACGACCGAGTCAATGTGATCGACTACGCCGTATTGGCAAATAATTGGTGGTATCAAACATATACTGCACTCGTGGAAATCAGCGAGTTTATGGCCGACAACGAAGATACTTTATTGACCATTTACGAACCCGGCGGAGAACAGCACTCTCCGGACTGGATTGAAATCCATAATTTAGATGTGAACACTGTTGACCTGACCGGCTGGTACGTGACCGATGATAAGGATGAACCTGACAAATGGCAATTGCCGGATGGATTCATTATCGAAGGCGGCGGTTATCGGATTGTGTTTGCTTCGGGCCTGGGTGACAGCATCAATCAGTTTATCGACCCTTACGGATACTACCATACCAGCTTCCAGCTTGATAAAGGCGGGGACTATCTGGCGCTGGTGGCTCCGGGCAGTCTGAAAATAATACACGAGTTCGCCGACTATGAGTATGACAACAACAAATTCGGTTTCCCACCGCAAGAAGAAGACTATTCCTATGGCATTTTGGATGCTACAAAGCGCTATTTTTCGGCTCCGACTCCGGAGACTGAAAACCAAGGCGCATTCGAGGGATTTGTCGCAGACACGAAATTCAGCCACGACCGCGGCTTCTACGATACGGATTTCTTTGTGCGAATAACCACCGACACTATCGGGGCAAAAATACGCTATACAACAGACGGCAGTGCTCCCACTGATTCGCACGGCCAGGTCTATGACCCCGACAACCCTATCGGCATTACCACGACAACAACTCTAAGGGCTGCCGCGTTCAAGGCCGGCTGGATGCCTACCAACATCGATACCCACACTTATATCTTCCCGGATCACGTGCTCGCCCAGCCAGTCCTTCCCGCTGGTTATCCTGCCAAGTGGGGTAGTATAGACGGGGACTACCAGGTCGATCCCGACATCGTCAACCACTCGGATCCCTGCGACCGGCTTCATCCAAGCGACCTGCGCTGCGTGCCTACATTCTCGCTGGTTATGGATTATGACGACCTGTTCGGCAGCAATCAAATCTATCTCTACGGCGACGGTCAGGAGCGGGTCTGCTCGATAGAGCTCGTCTACCCGGACGGCACCACAGGCTTTCAGGAAAACGGCATCGTGCAGATTCAAGGCGGCTCAAGTACAAGCCGATGGAAGTCGAAGAAACTCTCGATGCGGTACAAGTTCAAAGAGTGTATGAAAAACGGAACACCTACCGGTGGACCGAGAAAGCTCAATCACCAGCTCTACCCCGATGCTACCATCGACCGTTACGACAACATCATTTTCGACGCGGTCCTGAATAATTCCTGGAGCCACGGCACGAGATCGACCCAGCGGCGCAATTGTATGTTCATACAGGACCAATACGTCTCCGACCTTCACAATGCGATGGGCGGCAACTCCCCCCGCGGACTCTTTGCACACCTCTATCTCAACGGGCTTTACTGGGGAATGTACTACGTCCACGACCGGCCCGACCACGCCTGGGCCGAGGAGATGTTCGGCGGCTATAAGGACCAATACCACGCCCTAAAGCACAACAAGGTGCTTATCAATAACGGCAATGGGAATAGCGCCGTTTCAAACTACGACGCTATGCTGACCGCTGCAACAAACGCCGGGAATAATCCAACCAACCTGGCAATATGGGATACCCTCTGCCAAAACCTCGATGTCGACAACCTCATTACGTATCTGCTTGCTCACTGGTTCCCGGGAACCAGTGACTGGGCCGGCTCAAGTGGAAAAAATGTATATTATACTTGTCGCGATGCGCCGGATGGCCGGTGGCGACACCACACCTGGGACGCCGAGCATACAATGAAAGACAGCGATGTGGGCTTCGAAAATAGTCCGCACTATATTCACAACAAGCTCAAGAACAACGTAGAATATAAGATGCGATTCGCCGACCTTGTACACCGGTTCTTCTTCAACCACGGCGTGCTCTCCGGACTCAATCCGTACAATATGTATCAGGCGCGTATGACCGAGATCGACAGGGCCATTGTAGGCGAGTCCGCACGCTGGGGCGACGCCTGGGATCACCCCCCCTACACGCGCAGCGACTGGCTGAATGTACAGGCTGGCAAGCTGGGCTGGCTCGACAACCGACCCACGTATGTCCTAAATGATCTGCTCAAACCCGCAGGTCTCTATCCAAATCTGGATGCACCGGAATTCAGTCCACACGGCGGGTGGGACCTTGACGGGTTTACGCTGACGATGACCAAACCGGCC
>JAGMDR010000155.1 GCA_023128595.1 Planctomycetota bacterium
ATAACGATGCAGACCCGCGGCGTCAGCAAGAAGATAAGCGTCCGCTTCGGCGAGTACGAGCCAGAACCCGCCGCGGTGGCGTAACCGAGATGCAGCATGGGCATCCTGCCCAGGGACTCCGTTGGGAGAAACTGCGATCCAAGGTGCGCATACAGGCACATTGGCAGGATGCCAATGCCACGTTTGAAGTAGCTGCTGTCATATAGTGGTTGTAGTTTTCGGCTTTCTTTGAGTTTTTTCCCCTTGCGTCCACCTGAAGCTTCTACGTTAACTTCGCATAGGCAGGTTAACCTACGTTAACCAGCTATGTCACGGTTAACAAGATGTGCTATGGCATAACCTCTTGTACGACAAACACTTAAAGACACTAAAAGGTGTATGTCCTGATGTAGGGTCGCCCAAAGCCCGAGAATCGTCAAGGACGAAACCGTCAAGGCCACTGAGAACTTCTTACAGACAGATTTGGCAAAGCTGGAGGAGTACGCCCGACGAGTCACGCGACACCACCTATGGCGATTTGACCAGAATTCTCGAATTGTACTCAACGGGTGCCTATATCCTGCGGATTAAAACATTCAAGAGGATTATTAAGGCCGAGCCAGAAAGGGTCGCCGAATATTCTTGCTAGCCTTTTAGACGCCTTTACCTCAACCAGTTTTGAACGAAACATCTCGATAGTGTGGATGCCAAGTGGTCGTAATAGTTTCTGGGCATACTTATTATGGGTTGCATGTTCCAAATAGGGAGGTGTTGTTGCCAAGAATATCGTGCTCCATGCATTCCAGGTAGTCCGGCTATCTGCATTTGTTTTTTCAAATTCTCCTCGCAAAAAAAGGAAATAGTCGGCGTGCATAAATTCTTCTATTGGTACAAGTTCAGCCAAGTCTCCTTTGGAATGCCGCTCTTTCAAAATATCTGCGTGAACAGATGCTCTTTTGAGTTCAAGCCGCTTGTTGCGAAACGCCAATAACCCAACATGTTTGGATATGTAGTCAAATGCAACTAAGCCAGGTCCGCCCCGTTCCCTGTTTTCTAAGTATGTCTCTTGCTCAAGGATGTCCCCAATTAGTTCCCAGCGGTTCTCTCTTATAAGACACGAGACGAAAGTCACAAATAGCTCATGTCCAACAAACTTGTAGAAATCGAAATCATGTGTAGGGATGATTCCTGAGAATCCACGAGGGACATAGTAATGTTTCACGATTGTATCGAAAGTTCTGTATAGAGCGAGTGCTGTCTCAGAAGCGATCATCATGGCAATAGATTGTCCCAACTGAGCAAAGTCTATAACAAGCCTCGTTGTCTGATTAATCGACTCAACAAGCAGGTCATCTCGTTCATCGTCTTTCGAGAAATGTGGCTTCAACGTGTCAATTTCACTAACGAGCCAATCCATAAATTTGTGAACTAATAGCACCTGATTAGGTTGTGCATTTTCAACTGCTCCTCTTGCCTGGTCTCCAATAGGTAAAGTCTGAGTATTTTCCTCAAGCCGTTGTGTTTCTATCTGAGTTAGGATCGCCCGAAGTGCTGCTTCAAGTTTCGATTCCAGAACCTTTCGTTCTGTTGCGCGGTTTTGACATTGCTCAGGCATATCGTAAGGTAAGACTCTTTTCTTATTCAGATCGAACGGAAGCAATTCGGGTACACCAAAAGCAGTGTTTATTACCATAAGTATCCTTGGTTCTCCCAAGGTTTTTATTGCATACCCAAGTTCAATTAAGACATTTGGATTGGGACTGTTACGAAACTTTGAACGTTTGTTAATAATTGAAACGTCACAAACAAAAACTTGGGATTTTTCTATTTTGTCGAATATTGTCTTTGCTATATCAGGTGAACCTGGAACGCCTGCAGTATCACGGTCAATAACGGGTTCAACCTTAATAGAATCATCAGTTCGAATAGCATTTGCAGCATTTTCAAGGGCTTTTTGGATAAAGCCTCTATTAGTAGAGTTAGGCAAATCTGATTGCCAAGAGTAAAATACCTTAGATTCCCCCATTATCTCTCCCTAATGTTATTGGCTGTGACTGTTCCCATTTCTTATTTAACAGATTAATCGCCTCAATCGGCGTTAAATTTTTGATGTCAGAACATGTGAGTTTTTCTCTGGTGTCTATTCTGGCAATTTCAGGCCGAGCTGTTCGAGTGCATTCCTTACCTGTGTGCGGACTTTCCGGGCAAGCTCGATAGCTTGCTTGGCCTCGGCTTCTGTAACTTCCTGGTCCTCTCCCGGATAGCGAGCTGTAATAGCATAAGGAGACAGTTGCTCCGCATCTTTTAGAGTTTGTGCCCACGCTGCGAGATTTGAGCATAACTTCAATAGAATCCTAATGCTATGTGTGTATGGAAAATCCACGTTATGATAAACCAGAAATGCCTTAAGATACTTTTCGGCGCATTGCTGGGCGTGATATGCGATTAAACGATGAGGGCTTTGAACTCCAAGCCCAAGTGCGTGAGAAGCCAGATTGAGGTCTTCGTCGGCGAGACTTAGCCACTGCATCACCTTTTTCAGTATTTCTTTTTCAATTTCGCTCATAGAGCACTTTTCCTTCTTTGCTGGCATACCTTCCTACAGTTCCGGCTATAAGAGAATCTATCTGGAATTCTTCCGGTCTCAATATCAGTACATCAAAGGCATAATCCAAGCCACTCAAGGCCCTATCCATTTCGAGCATCAAATGACGGCGTTTGCCTTTGAACGAACACACGACCAGGATGTCAACGTCGCTGCGGTCATCGGCTGTGCCTCTGGCCTGTGAGCCGAAAAGTAGAATCTTCTCAGGATGAAAGCCATCAACCAGCCGTTCCCTGACCTTAAGTAATGTTTCATTACTTATCATAGGTTAGCCTTTTCTTCTTGGCTTATTATACAGGAAGAACCCGAGGGTTACAACTATTGGCTATCGATTTCATTTCTTATCTCGTTCAGCAGGTTTATCGCTTCGAGCGGTGTTAGGTTGTTTATGTCTGTTGAGGCGAGCTTTTCTAAGACGCTTTTGTGTTTTTGCACAAACAATGAGTCTTTGTCTGGTTGTTTTGTTTTGTGTTTTGCCAAGTGTTCGCCGGTGGCTTCTTTTTGGAATGTGGCTTCTAATTCTTCGAGGATTTCTTTTGATCGTTCGAGGATTGATTTTGGCACGCCGGCGAGTTTTGCTACGTGGATTCCGTAGCTTTTGTCGGTTCCGCCGGGCAGGATTCGGTGGAGGAAGACGACCTCGTCCATCCATTCGCGGACGGCGACGTTGCAGTTCTTGACGTTCTCGAACAGTTCGGCCAGCTCGGTCAGCTCGTGATAATGCGTAGCGAAGAGGGTCCGGGACTTTATCTTGTTTGCGATGTGCTCGGTGATAGCCCAGGCGAGGGACAGGCCGTCGTAGGTGCTTGTGCCGCGGCCGACCTCGTCGAGGATGACGAGGGATTTGTCGGTGGCGTTGTTGATTATATTGGCCGTCTCGGTCATCTCGACCATAAAGGTCGATTGGCCGCGGACCAGCTCATCGGAGGCGCCGACGCGGGTGAAGATTCTATCGACCAGGCCTATCTCGGCGTCCTTGGCGGGGATAAATGAGCCGGTCTGCGCCATCAGGACCAAAAGGGCGACCTGGCGGATATACGTGCTCTTGCCGCTCATATTCGGCCCCGTGATGACCGCGATATCGCCGGCCCCATCGCCAAGCTCGACGTCGTTGGGCACGAATTCGGGGCCGAGCGTTTCAGCTAAGACGGGGTGCTTTCCCTCGTGGATGATAAGCTCGCCGCCGGTGGTCATCTTCGGGCGGATGTAATTTCGGCGTTTGGCTACGTAGGCCAGAGCCGTCAGGCAGTCGCACCGGGCGAGGGTGTCGGCAAGGGCCTGGAGGCGAGCGACGTATTCGGCGGCCCGGCTGCGGATGTCCTCGAAGATTTGAAGCTCCAGGTCGAGGGCTTTTTCCTCGGCGCCGAGGACCTGGGTCTCGTACTCATTGAGCTTCTCGGTGATGTAGCGTTCGGCGTTTTTGATAGTCTGTTTGCGGACGTAGTCGGGTGGGACCTTGTCGGCGGCGGAGTGATTGACCTCGATGTAATAGCCGAAGACTTTGTTGTAGCCGATCTTGAGATTCGCAATGCCTGTGCGCTGCGATTGCTCTTTCTGGTAGTTTCGCAGAAAGCTCTGGCCGTCCCTGGAGATTGAGCGTAAGCCGTCAAGCTCTTCGTTGAAGCCGGCCCTTATAACGCCGCCGTCGCGAAGGTGCGTAGGGCAGTTCGGCTCGATCGCCGATTCAAGCAGCTCGGCCAGTTCGTCCATACTATCGCATCGGCCGGCCAGTTGTCCGAGCAGATCGGCGGCGAATCCCTGCAGGATCTCTCGCAGCCGCGGTATCTGCCGCAGGGTGGCGGCAAGGGCCACTAAGTCCCGCGGCGTCGCCCTGAACGTGCTGATGCGGGCGGCGATTCGCTCGGTGTCGGAAATGTTGGAAAGCAATTTGCCGATGTCGCCGAGTTTGGTCTCGGTGTTTCTCAACTCTTCGATGGCGTCTTGGCGCTGCACTATCGGGCCCAGATGGGACAACGGCATGCAGAGCCAGCTTCCAAACATTCGCCCGCCCATCCCGGTCATCGTCTCGTCGAGGCATTCGAGCAGCGAGCCCTTTTTACTCTCAGTGCGTATGGTCCGCAGGATTTCGAGACTGCGAAGGGTCGTCGGGTCGATCTGCAGGTAGTCCTGCCGGTCGATCTTTCTCAAGTTTCGGATATGGCCAAGCGTGGTCTTTTGTGTTTCGTTCAGATACTCGATAATGGCGCCGGCAGGGGGGATTAGGCTATCGTCGTTGTCGCCTATGCCGAAGCCTTCGAGGGTGGCGGTGCCGAAGTGCTTGAGCAGCCGCTGCATTGCCTGGTAGGGGTCGAAGTACCAGGAGGGGCGTTCGGTTATGATAGCGTTGGTAAGCTGCGTGATATCTTTGGTGAGCTTCTTTGTCTCGGTCTCGAACAGCTCGCCTCGCCTATCGGCCACCAGGCACTCAGCGGGCGACAGCCGCAGCAACTCGTCGAGCAGTTTTTCTTCGCCGATCTGCTGGACGAAGAAGTGGCCGGTGGAGACATCCACCCAGCTAACCGCGGCCCGGCCTGTTGTGCCCAAGCTGACGGCGCAGAGGAAGTTGTCCTCTTTTGCTTCGAGCAGCATATCATCGGTTAGTGTGCCGGGCGTTACGATTCGCACAACGTCGCGCTTCACGACGCCTATCGCCTTCTTGGGGTCCTCGATCTGCTCGCAGACCGCCACGCGATAGCCGGCTTGCAGCATTTTCTTGAGATACCCGTCAATTGCGTGATATGGCACGCCGGCCAGAGGAATCGGATTGACGCCCTTGCTTCGGCTGGTCAGGGTCAGCCCGCAGACCTTCGAGCAGATCTTAGCGTCCTCGTAAAAGGTCTCGTAGAAATCGCCCATGCGAAAGAACAGTATGCAGTCCGGGTGCTTTTGCTTAAACGTATGAAACTGCTTCATCGCAGGCGTTAGTTTTCCCGTTGGTGCCGTCATAGGTGCAGATGATTATACACGAAGCGGGGCGATTAACAACTCTGTTATGATTGAGGCGGCTTGCTGCTTGGATTTGGCGTTTGTCAGTTGTTGCAGGAGGCTTTCCTGGCGGGTGGTGAAGGCGACGGCGGTTTTTGGGTCGAAGTCGGCGCTGTCGGTGATTTGCAGGACTTTTTCTTTGAGCGTTTTGATGCCGGTGCCGAATTTGGCGCTTATTTGTACTGTGTTGCTGAAGTCTTCGGGCAGTTTGCCGGGGTCGAAACGAGCAGGCAAATCGGATTTGTTCAGGACCATCAGGACTTTTCCTTCGGCTTGGCTCAGAGCCTGCCTTGAGCTTGTCGAAGGGACAAGTCTGCCGGCGATTTTTTCGAGGAGCATCCGGTCAAGCTGGTCGGCGGGCCGACTGTTGTCCAGGACGAGCAGGATAAGCTCTGCCTCAGCCATAATCCGGCCGGCTCTTTCCTGGGCGGTTTTTTCAACGCTGCTGCCGGAGGTCGCTGCGAGTTTTTCGTCCAGGCCTGCGGTGTCAATCAGCGTTAGCGAAAGCGGTCCAATTTGACACCGGGCCGAGACCCAGTCGCGGGTTGTGCCCTCGATGTCGGTTACGATTGCCTTTTGGCGCCCGGCCAGATAGTTCAATAGCGTGCTCTTGCCGCTGTTGGGCGGACCAGCCAGGGCTATCGTGCAGCCGGCGATAATGAGTTTCGCCGGTCGGCTGTCTCTGAGTATTTGCTCGGCCTCTGCTGCGATTTGCTCAAGCGGGGTTGTGTTTACGTTGTCCAGCCAATCTGATGCCTTCTTAGCCAGACCTCCATTGATTTGGTTGGCGATTATCTTTGTGCCCTGGAGAGTCCGGGCATTCAACTGAGTTAGTTTGGCTTCGATTGCGATTGTGTTTAGAGATTGCTGTGCGGATAAGATTTTGGCCAGAAGCTCTTGGCTGCTCAGTAGCGTCGCGCCGCGGCGGCCGAGCAGTTGCATAATCATCTCGACGATGAGCGGATTGCCGTGGCAGTTTATTGCAAAGGTATTGGCGGCTTCGCAGCCGATTGTGACCTGGTCGATGGTTTCATCGCCGTCGGTGATTGTGCCGAGCAGGATATTGCCCGTTTTGAATTTGAGCCGCCTTGACCCCGCCGGTTTGAATATCTCCTCGAGTATGTCCCGCGCAGTGTCACCAAAGATCTGAACGGTGGCTATTGCGCCGGTGCCTTTGCCTGTCATTACTGCCGCGAAAGTACTCATAGTACCCTCAGTTCAAGGAGACGAGTCGTTGATGTTGTGTTCCTTTGGCGCCAAGCGTAGCTTCTGTAAGAGGCTGTCGATTGTCTGGGGCCAGGGTTTGCCCATAAGTAATGCAGGGCCGTTGACGAGCCAGCATGCGAACGATGACAACAAGCCGAGCCTAAGGATTGACCTGCTCTCTTCATAGGGATCTATCGCCACCGTCAAAATGGTCAGAAGAACAGGTAGAAGACAGACAACAAGCAGAATAGTCCTCTTGGCTTTTGTGAGGTTTGATTGGAAGACTGAAAGCAGCCCAACGAGCATTCCCAACCAACCTGATACACACATGGCGAACATCAGGAACATGAACCAGGAGAATCGCAAATAGAGTGCTTGGATTTTGGGGTCGGATGGTGGATCAAGTACAGTCTCGCGGACGATAGGTACCAGTAGATCAACGAGTGATGACAGAGCAAGCAGTATGATCACGATCAAGAAAATGTCGGTTATTCTCGTAATGGTCTTCTTGTGCTTGGCGAAGAACTTGCTCGGTTTCGGGGGTGGCGGCGGGCTTTTGCCCCAAAAGAAATTGATTACGATAATAACAACTATGAGGGCGAACCAAAACCAGATGTTAAAGAAGATATTTGGTATTGTTAGCGCTGCCATCCAATTTCCTCGAGCGCGTTAGCCAATTTTTTCTTCGATATATTTTTTATATGCCAGGACGATTCCTTTTATGACGAGGTTGGGCACGTAGGAGTCTATGAAGTTGCAGTCGTCCCTTATTACTTTAGCTGCCGAGCCGGTGAGGACTGTCTGCGGCCATTTGCCGATTTTCTCTGCGTATCGCCTGGTGACCTCCTGCAGCGTGCCAACGGCCGAGTAGTACAGGCCGCAGTTTATGGCCTCGGCTGTGTCTTTGCCGTAGGGGGCCTTCGGCCTGGTGACCTTGACCTTGGGCAATTGGGCGGTATTGTTCTTGAGGGCCTTTGCGGAGATCTCGAAGGCCGGGAAGATAACGCCGCCCCGGAAGACGCCCTTTTCGTCAACGAGGTCTATGGTCACGGCCGTACCGAAATCTGCAACGACCACCGCATCTTCGACAACCGCATAAGCCGCGGCTGCCGATACGACTCTATCGGTGCCGACCTTCTCCGGCTTATCGACCCGGAGAGTCATTGGCAGCGGTATGTCCTTGCCTATGATGTAGGGTTTTTCGCCGAGGTCGTTTTTTGCAATCTCCCTGACGAGCTTTGTCCACGCCGGTTTTACGCTGCTGAGGACGATTACGCCGTCGCGTTTTTTGTCTTTTGAGGTTTCGAGCACGGGAATCTCTTCCCAGGCGGACTTGAGGCACTGAGCCAGCTTCGCCGTCGCCCGGCCCGGAACGGCCTTGATGAACTGCTCCTGCCCATCGAGAAAAAGCCCGATATCAATATTCGTATTGCCGATGTCTATTGCTATTATGTTCATAAGTTCGTATGTCGTGAAGCGTATCTCGTATTCTTTTACCAAATTCTCTTGTTGGTGTCAATCTACGGCCATTCTAATAATTGTCATAGAGATCGAGGGAGAATTATGGACAGGAAGTTTTGTTCGCACCGCTGTCTTTTTCTGGTATAGTTGTGGTATGGACAAGGAAAACGCAGACCGCCGGGGGTATCGTGAAATTACCACAGGCTTTCAAGCCTGATGCAGCAATGGGGCGGTTGCAGCATAAAAGGCCGCATAATATGAACGCGAGGCCGCAAAGTCATAAAAGCCGCTCGTTGCCAGCTCTTTTGCAGCTTGAATTGACTGCTCCGCCCGCTCAAGATTGGCAGCTATCTCTCGCTCCTATCTCGGTATCACATCAATATCCCTTCTCGCTTCGCGTTTCGGTAGAGTTGAATGCTGCCATCCTCGAACTCATCGAGAGAAGCAGGCTTAGCCGAGATGAGCTGGTCTGTGTCCAGTTGAATCGGATAGAGGAGGTCTATAACTTGATGAAGTTCCTGGAAGAAGTCAAAAGGTTTGCTTAGCAAAACGAGCAGGTCAATGTCGTTGGTTATGCCGGCTTGGTCGCGCGCCATAGACCCGTACAAAACCAAACCCTTGAACCGTGAACCATAATGACTTTCAAGGGCGGTTCGACACTTCCGCACTACTTCAGTTATTGCCATCTGAAACACCGTGTTTGTTTCGCTTGCAGCGGGCCGGCTAACATATATTTGACAGCGATTCTACGGACTATTCACGTTGGCACTATACTAAAACTACCGCAGATTGGCAAGACAAAATTCCGCGCAATGCTTTGGTAAGAAAAATTTTCAAAATTCCGGTAGACAAATTACGCCGTTCGGTCACTATGTTTATAGAGTGCATCAAAAACTGAGGATCCTGAGTTGACAACGCCAAGTGATAAGATACTGGTCCAGGCGGTGCTGGGGGGTGAGAAGCCGGCATTTGGAGACCTATATGATCGTTATGCGCCGCTGGTACGCGCTGTTTGCTACGATACCACACAGAACCTTGCTGATGCCCAAGACCTGGCACAAGAGGCATTTATGCGGGCGTATGAGAAATTAGGGCATTTGCGCAATCCGGATGTTTTTGGAAGGTGGCTTGTTGCAATCGCACGGATGCGCTGCCGGGAGTGGCGGCGACAGAGGTCGCGGGAGCGAGACAGGCGTATCAGGGCCGGCAATCCTGGGTCGGTTTGTGATGGTCCGGCGAATGACGACCGGATCGAACGGCTTCGAGAAATGATTACGAGACTTCCAGAAAAGGAGCGATTGGCTTTGCATACGTTCTATCTTCAGGGCGCCTCGTCCGAGAACGCTCGCAGGATAATGGGCCTGTCGAGGTCTGGATTGTACCGTGTGCTTGAGCGGGCCCGCGAACGGCTGGGGAGGTTATTGGTTCAGGGACAGGAGGATATCCTATGAAAACGCCTTTGGATAACGATTTGAATGAGGTGTATGAGGTATTTAAGCAAGACCACGTCCGTCTTCGGCATAGTATGATGACTTCGCTGTCGGACCCTTCCACACAGCACAAGCAGATTGGTCGGCTTGGGCGTTTACGAGAATTCATCGGACCCCATATTGTGAGAAGTAGAACAACAAGAATCGCCGCTGCGGCGGTGATAGTAATTGCGGTGCTTGTAGGTGTACTTCGGATTGGCGGCCCAGGCGTTGCCCTTGCAGATGTCCTCGAGACGGTAGAGCAGGTGCATGCATTCATGTATAAAATGAAGATGACAGTGACAGGACGTATGATGTGGGATACATCTGCCCGGGATATGGAACAGCAAGGTACGAACGTTATATCGACCGACTATGGCATGAAAATGGAAATGACAATGACGGACCCCAACAGCGGCGAGCAAACGACTCAGCAAATATATGTCCTTCCTGAGCAAAAGGCGATGTTTATGATTATGCTTGACCAGGAGAGGTATGCCCGCATGGAATTCGATGATAATCTCCTTGCCAAGATGAAAAAACAGAGCAACGACCCGCGGGAAATGATCAAGCAGATACTGAACTGCCGGTACACCGAGCTGGGCCCGTCGGTGATTGACGGCGTAAAGGTTGAAGGTTTCCAGACAACGGACCCTGCATTTTACGGAGGGGCAATGGGAGAAAGCGTTAAGGTCAGCCTGTGGGTGGACGTTGAGACCCGGCTGCCCGTGCTTACGGAGGTGGATCTTAGAATAGATGAGCACACGCAGGTGAAGGGTGTTATTTACGATTACCGGTGGGATATTCAGGTTGATGAAGCTGAGTTTGAGCCGGCCATACCGGAGAATTTCGAGCCCTTCTTAACGGCCGATAGTATAAAGCTGCCGAGTCTAAGTCAGGAAGGCGCCGTTGAAGGTTTGAAGCTCTTTGTCGAATTTAGCGGTAAGTATCCAAACAACCTCAATATGATAACTCTCATGCAGCAGGTCGACGAACTCAGAGACAGTGTAAGCGCCGCTGCCGACCAATTTCGACAGAGGCTCAGATGGGCCGGGTCAGAAGAAAAGAGGATGGAGGCACTAATAGAGGTCATGCGGCCCGTTCAGTCACTTCGCATGTTCTATGCAACACTGGTGCAGGACGGCAATGATCCAGCCTACTACGGGGATAAGGTCACCCCCGAATTCGCACACGCGGTTCTGATGCGCTGGAAAATTGAAGATGACATGTACAGGATAATCTTCGCAGACTTGACCGTCGGAGAGGCTGCCGCTGAGGAGCTGGCTGAGCTTGAAGCTATGCCTCTAAACATCAAGCCCATCGCCATCAAGCCTGAGCCTGCGGACGGAGCGGCCGTTGCGGCATTTGCCGAGGTAGAACTGAGCTGGATGCCGGGTGCCTATGTGAACGAGCACAAAGTGTACTTCGGGACGGCAACGGACCGGTTGTTGCTGTTGGCCGAGGTGACCGATTCCTGCAGCGTCGTGGCACCAGCATTGGAAAGAGCCGCTATGTACTATTGGCGTGTCGATGAGGTCCAGCCGGATGGTTCGGTCGCAACCGGGGACCTCTGGAGCTTCAACACGGGCAAGCTGGCCGGCTGGTGGAAGTTTGACGGCGATGCTAACGACAGCTCCGGCAACGGCAACCATGGAACTGTAAATGGCAACCCGAATTGGGTTATAGGGCGAACAGGCGGCGCTCTGCAATTCGATGGAATTGATGACTGTGTCCACACCGATTATGCAACCGACCTGTCTGCCTGGACCGTGGCGCTCTGGGTGAATAGCCCTGCCGCCCCTTCATCAGCTCGATCAGCGGTGGCAGGCCCTCCGGTTCACCGGGAGAATAATCTTCAGATTAACTGGAACCACAGCGTTTCAGATTTCTGTGGAGGGGCAGCTCTACGAGTTGGAAATAAATGGTACGCTGCGAGCTTCGGAGAATTGGAAGCCAACAGGTGGTATCACCTTGCAGCCACGTATGACCAAGAGAATCTAAAGGCATACAAAAATGGCGTTCTAATCACGGATAATCCGCGTCCTTCGGGACCCCCGGACGGAGAATCGGCAACCTTGAAGTTTGCAAGACATTCAGTCTACAGGAACGACTGTTTCGAAGGGACCATCGATGATGTCAGGATTTATACTTATGACCTCAGTGCCGACGAGGTGGCATCCATCTATGCGTCCCAGGCGCAGGAGAAATAGTCTTTGACGGACAGTGAACATTGAGGAAGGAAGTGAAATGGATGGAAAGCGGGAAATTCCGGCTAAGGAGGACTATTATGTGGAAGATGTCACTTTTAATCGTGGTCGTGTCCGCCTTGCTATTGGGCACAATGACACAGGCGGCTGATGTCACCGCCCCGGGGGATGTCGTTCAGGGTGTTCCGAACGACGGAGATTGGCCTGGTAATGAATCGCCTCCCCAGGCGATTGATGATGACATCATGACGAAGTATCTGCATTTCAAAGGAGACTTCAACCCCGATCCGGGGACAGGCGGCACTGGTTTTAGAGTTACACCATCGGCTGCGCAGACTATTGTCACCGGCCTGACTTTCACCACAGCGAATGACTATGCAGGTCGTGATCCGGTTGCCTACAGGCTCTCAGGTTCGAATGTGAGCATAGATGGGCCTTACACGTTGATTGCCGAGGGCGATATAGTCGATTTCGACCAGGCGGCCGAGTGGCCTCGCCGCACGAAGAACACAACGCCGATTTCGTTTGGTAATGGTGCAGTGTACGGTCACTATGAACTTTTGTTCACGGCCATTCGAGGCGGGCCGGGCGAATGGATCAATAGTATGCAGATCGCAGAAGTTGAACTATTGGGGCAGGTCCTAAAGGCCCATAGCCCCATCCCCGGCGATGGCGCCGAAAACGTGGGCCTGTACGACAACGGGGGGCTGCTAAACTGGTCAGCAGGCGACACCGCGCGGTGGCAGTACGCGTACTTCGGGACCAATGAGAGTGCTGTGACCAACGCCACAACGACATCGTCGGAGTTCATGGACAAGCTGAGTGTTACGCAGACATCGATCATACCTACTCGTCAGCCGGGCGCCACTTATTACTGGCGGATCGATGACAAGGGTGCGAGCACGTACCAAGGCGATACGTGGAGTTTCACAACAATCCCGGTGATACCGACTAAAAGTCCCGGCTACGTGCCGTGCCTGCCCGGAAGTGGAGGCGACCTGCGAACATCCAGCCCGAGCACACTTACGGTCACGGTCAATACTAACGACAGGAGGCAGACCATCCACAACTTCGGCGCATCCGACGCCTGGAGTATCCAGTACGTGGGCCGGTGGCCGGACGTAAAACGAAATGCCATTGCCGATCTGTTGTTTGAGACCGACCTTGACGCCGCCGACAATCCCAAGGGTATCGGTCTATCCTCGTGGCGTTTCAATATTGGAGCCGGCAGCAGCAGGCAGAGCAATATCTGGGATGCCTGGAGAAGGGCTGACACCTTTCTCTCAACCAACTACCTTACCTACGACTGGTCACGTCTGCCGGGCCAGCGCTGGTTCCTGCAGGCTGCAAAGGCCCGCGGTTGTGAGCAATTCATCGGCTTCTGTAACAGCCCGCCCATAAACATGACCAAGAACGGTAACGCTTATTGCGACAGTAGTTCCGGTACAACAAACCTGCGGCCCGACAAGATCACCGATTTTGCTGTATATCTTGCTACTATCCTCAAGCACTTCGCGGACTCCGAAGGGATAGTGTTTAATTACATCAGCCCGTTTAACGAGCCGAACTGGGATTGGGAAGGGGGCCAAGAGGGATGCAGGTACTACAATTATGATATCAAACAGGTGGTGGACGTCTTGTACCCCGAGCTCCAGAACCAGGACCTCAGCACCAAGATCGAACTTCCGGAAGCAGGCGACATGGGGTATCTGTACGCCCAATCGAGCGAACGGGGAGATTATATTGACTCATTCTTCAATGCAAGCAGTTCGTATTACATCGGCAACAAGATAGCAAGTAAAGTGGCCGGGCACAGCTATTTTAGTTGCTGGCCTGAAGATAACCGGCTTGTGGGCATGCGCGAAACCCTCCGCAATAAGCTCAATCAATACCCCGGTCTTGAGTATTGGGCGACCGAATATTGTATACTTATTCCCAGTGATTGGTGGGTTCCCGCGCAATATTGGGGTTACGGCAACGGACGCGATCTGGGGATAGACGCGGCCCTATGGGTCGCCAGGGTGATTCATCACGACCTGACTGTGGCAGAAGCCTCAGCCTGGCAGTGGTGGCTGGGTGTATCTCCGTATGATTACAAGGACGGCCTTGTGTACGTAGATAAAAACCAGAGCGATGGAAACTACTATCAATCAAAGATGTTGTGGGCGATGGGCAACTTCAGCCGATTTATCAGGCCGGGCATGGAGCGTGTGACGGTGAATCGCTCCGATAACGCAACCCCGCGCGATACCGTCAAAGATCTGATGGTCTCCGGCTACTACAAGGGCGATGACGGGATTGTAGTTGTCGTATTTGTAAATTGGGCAAGCCAAGACAAGCCGGTAGAGCTCAAATTCCCGGGCGCATACGTAGATATCCTCATTCCCTACGTCACCAAAGGCAACTCAGCCAATAATGACAATCTGACTGCATACGGCGCATTTTCTCCCGATGATACGATCTCAATTCCCGCACGCTCCGTGGTGACCGTAGTTGGAATGCACGGCGATCCACACGACCGCGATGGGGACGGGGACGTTGACTTCGCGGACTTTGCCGACTTCGGCACACGCTGGCTTCAAACAAACTGCGGCAGGTGCGGCGGCGCCGACTTCACCGACGACGGTAACGTGGGGCCTGATGATTTGGAGCAGTTCGTTGCAGAGTGGCTGAGAGTTCCTCCCGGACTGGCGGCGTGGTGGAGGCTGGACGAGAAGACCGGCAGCATCGCCTACGACAGCACCGGCAACAAACGCGGCAGACTGCACGGCGATCCGAACTGGCAGCCGACAGGTGGTAAGGTAGCTGGGGCGCTTGAGCTCGACGGGATTGACGACTATGTTACCACCAACTTTGTCCTCAATCCCGCGGATGGGCCGTTCAGCGTCTTTGCCTGGGTCAAAGGAGGTGCCCCCCGGCAAGTAGTCATATCTCAGGCAAATGGTACGGGAATTGGCAAGAGGTGGCTTGCTGCGGACTCATCAGCGGGCAAGCTTATGACCGAGCTTAAACAACCCGGCCGGGGCGGGTCCTCATTGATCTCAGACCTTGTAATAACTGACGGGGACTGGCACCATATCGCCCTCGTATGGGACGGCTCCTACCGGAGTCTCTACGCTCATGGAGTAGAGATTAAGAAGGATGCTACGGCCCTGCCGGGCCTGGTAGGCGCCACCGGGTCTCTACACTTTGGCGCCGGCAACACGCTTGAGGCGGCCGGTTTCTTCAGCGGTCTGATTGACGATATTCGCATCTACGACCGAGCGGTGACGCCGTAGTTACTATACTTTTGTTATACAAGGAGAAGACAAGGCAGACGTACGAGGCTGTTTGCCGTTAGATTCGGGAAAAAGGAAAGGAGAGTGTAAGCAATGAGATTTTCGTTGGCCACTAACAAGTTTCCGTGGAATGGGATCCGGCTGTTTCTGCTGGTTCTGCTGTTGTCTTATTACGCGACACGCTGTGAAGGACTGGAGAACGGGCTGGCGCGGACACCGCCGATGGGTTGGAACAGTTGGAACAGATTCAGGTGCAACATCAGTGAGAGCTTAATTATGGAGACGGCTGACGCCATGGTAGCCAGCGGCATGAAAGATGCCGGCTATGTGTATGTTAACATAGACGACTGCTGGCACGGCGAGAGGGACGGGGACGGCTACATTCATGCCGACCCCGTAAGATTTCCAAGCGGTATCGCAGCCTTGGCTGATTATGTTCACTCCAAAGGACTCAAGCTTGGCATCTATTCCGACGCGGGGACTTTCACCTGCCAGCGTTGGCCGGGAAGCAAGGGATATGAGCAAAAAGATGCGGACCAGTACGCTGCCTGGGGCGTGGACTACCTCAAGTACGACTGGTGCTATACTTCGGGGCAGAATGTGCGGGACTCTTATACGCTGATGCGCAACTGTTTGCTGAACACCGGGCGGCCAATCGTCTTTAGTATATGTAGCTGGAGTTTTCCCGGTTCGTGGGTTGTTGACGTTGGCAATCTCTGGCGAACCACCGGGGACATCAGTGATAACTGGTACTCGATGGTGTCAATCATCGATATCAACGCCGGTCTTTATATGTACGCCGGTCCCGGGCACTGGAATGATCCGGACATGCTGGAAGTGGGCAACGGAGGAATGACCGATACGGAATATCGAGCTCACTTTAGCATGTGGTGCATAATGGCAGCTCCTTTGATTGCCGGCAACGATCTGCGAAACATGTCTGGGTCCACTCTGGAGATTCTCACCGCACCTGAAGTCATTGCCGTCGATCAAGATCCTCTTGGCAAACAGGGCAGGCGGGTGCGCGACCATGGTGACCGCGAGGTGTGGGCCAAGGAGCTGATGTATGGTAACCGCGCGGTGGCCCTGTTCAACCGCAGCTTAGGGCCTGCAAATATCACTGTCCTTTTTAGTGACCTGGGGTGGGGGTCTGGCGACAGAGCGATGATTCGCGACCTGTGGGCCCGGGAGGACCTGGGTACATTTACAGGTAGCTTCACCGCTGAGGTTCCCGGGCACGGGGTGGTGCTGGTCAAGGCAGAACGTGTGCTGCCGGCCGGCCGCGTCAGATTCACCGAGTCTGACTATTATGTCGGAGAGGATGCCGGGGCAGCCACGATATCCGTGGAGCGACTCCAAGGCTGTACCGGCGCCATTTCCGTTGACTACCAGGTCGGTGCGGGTAGCGCGCAGCCAGGCTCAGATTTCTTGCCGGATTCTGGTACGCTAAGCTGGGACAACGGGGACTGTAACGATAAGACGGTTGTGGTCACCGTTGTTGACAACGAGGATTTTCAAGAAAACAGGACCGTATCGCTGTTGCTGGAGAATCCCACCGGCGGCTGTGGTTTGAGCACCCCTACTTCTGCGACGCTGACTATTATTGAGGACGATAGACCCGCTGCACCGTCGAACCTCTGCGTTACCGAGGCAACGCACAACTCGGTTTCCTTGGCGTGGGAGCCGTCTTGCGAGCAGGTAACAGGATACAGAGTCTATCGTGACGGCGAGCAGGTAGCTGCACCGGCCGAGACGCAATTCAGCAACTTTGGCCTTTCTCCTCTGGCCACGTACAGCTATGTTGTAACCGCGTACTATGAGGATGCTGATTTGGAGTCAACTGATAGTAATGCCGTTGAAGTGACGACGCCCGAGTACGTGTCCGGCCTGTGGACTTGCGCAAAAGTGGGCGGTCGCGTTGGGGGACAATGCAGGGAAGATACCGAAGCAGTATATACTATTCTCGGCGCCGGCGCCGATATTTGGAACGACTCCGATGCCTTTCGATATTTCTACCAGGAGGCATACACCAATGGTGAAATCATCGCCCGCGTCAGCAGCATTGACAGCACCGATTCATGGGCCAAAGCGGCCGTGATGATACGCGATTCTCTGACGCCTGATTCGGCACACACTATAGTCACCATAACACCCGGGATGGGGACCCACTTGCAGTACCGAGCCGCCGCCGGGGGGCAGTCATATTCGCTGACCGGCAGTGGGGCGGGGGCGCCGCATTGGATCAGACTTCGTCGCACGGGCAACACGTTCACCGGATACGAATCTGCTGACGGCGTAGTATGGAATCCGATCGGCACACGCGAGGTGGACCTGATTGACCCGGTGTACGTGGGCTTAGCCGTAACCACTCGTAACAATACCATTCAGTGTGAAGCTGTCTTCGACAGCGTCTATGTGAGCTTCGGGCCGCCTGACACGGAGGACCCGACACCGCCCAGGAATCTCACGGCAATCGAGGTGACGGCCAATTCTGTCGTTCTGGCCTGGGACCCGTCAGAGGATGATGTTGGCGTGGCGGGATATTGGGTTTTTCGTAACGAAAGCCTGCTGGGAACAACCACCGCGACAGGCTACAAGGACACGGACCGCAATCCGTGCACAGAGTACAGCTACGTGGTCAGCGCTTATGACTATGCGCAACATGAATCCGAGCCGAGCAATGCCTGCGGCGTTACCACCACGGGGGCCTATCAGCACCCTGATCTCAACTACGATGGGATTACTGATTTCATGGACTTTGCTGTAGTGGTGTCTCACTGGCTCGAAACCGGCGGGTGCGGGTGTCCTCAAGGTGATTTCGACTTTGATGGCTTCGTTGGCCTGCGGGACTTCGGCGAATTTGCGCAAAGATGGTTGACCGACTCGTGGGAGACGGTGGCGTACTGGAGCTTTGACGAGGGCGCAGGCACTGAGGTCCGCGACGAGATCGGCGGCTATGATGGAATCTTCAGGGGAGGCAGTCCGCAGTGGGTGTCGGGGTGGTCGGGATATGCCCTTGAGCTCGACGGAGTCGATGACCACGTCGAAATCCCCCGCTTTGAGCTAAACAGTAACACCGTGACATTCCTTGCGTGGATCAACGGCTGGAAGACTGGTAATTGGGCGGGCATCGTGTTTTATCGAGGGATGCCTGCTAATGTGATTGCCTGTGGAATGCATTTTGGGGCAAACAACACGCTGCATTATACCTGGAATAACAACAGCGAAGCGACCTGGGGCTGGCCAGGCGGCCCAGTCATCCCATACAACGAGTGGGCAATGGTTGCGCTGGTGATCGAACCGGACAAAGCTACCGCCTATGTGGGCAGTGAAACGCGCGGGCTTGAATACCGTACTAACAACATGCCTCATATTTCTCAGACCCTACCGGCTCTGACAATCGGCTGGGACGTCTTCACGTCAGAGAGACGCTTTAGAGGCATCATCGACGAGGTACGCATATTCGATCGTGCCCTTGGCTGGGAAGAAATCGCGAGAATGTACGGTGAGGGCCAAAACTAATGGAATTAGCCGGCGGCACCGGTACAAGCTGGGCTGATGCATTCAGGTATCTGCCCGATGCACTGGGTAAGGCCGCGAGCTGTGATCAGATTCGTGTAGCGCAGGGAACCTATCTGCCCGACCACGGGGCACAAGTAGGACTGGGCGACCGGGAAGCGACGTTCGGCCTTAAGAGCGGCGTGACTATCAAAGGCGGCTACGCCGGATTTGAAGAGCCGGATCCCGATGCTCGCGACATCGAGACATACGAAACCATTCTAAACGGCGACTGCAGAGTGGACTTTCTGGACTTCAGGCTTATGGCCCTGCATTGGCTGGACGATAACAATCCATAAAGAGACTGGGAGCATTCAAGAATGAGAAAAAGAAATCGGGTGGTGATTTTATTGGTTTTGGCGGGTTTTTGCCTGGCTGCAACGGCCAATGCGGAGCTGGCGATTACCGAAATCATGAGTCAAAGCATTCACATTGGCCCAAACGGTGACTGGTGGGAATTGACCAATACCGGCCCTTCGTCTGTTAACTTAACGGGTCATTCGTGGGACGACGACCACCAGCGAGCCGGTCAGAACGTATTCGGAAATATTATCATCGGCGCCGGTGAATCTATCATAATCCTTGATCACATTGACGATGATACTCTGGACTGGCGATCCGATTGGGGTCTCTTGGAAAGCGGAGTAAATGTGTATGATCGCTCCTACTTTTCCTGGGGCTTCTCCGGCCTTGGCAGTTCCGACGGAGTGTTCCTCTACGATACCGATGATGTGCCGGTAACCTCCGCCACGTATCCAAGCCGCACAGCCGGGTTCTCGAACGAGTCGGCGGCAAACGGAACGTCTCTTGGTCTGACCGTCGTCGGCGAGAACGGCGCCTACCAGTCGGTGAACGCGAGCCCTGACGTTGCTTCTCCGGGCCATACGGTGCAGAGTGAGCCGTGCAGCAGCTCGGGCAGGATGATGTACTGGACTGATAAGGACACCGCCACGATCCAGCGGATGAATCTCGATAGCGGATGCGTCGAAGACATACTCACTTCGGCGGATGGGCTTCTCAACCCTCGCGGGCTGGCAATTGATGTGGCCGGTGAGAAGATGTACTGGGCCGACAGCGTTACCGGAGTAATTCATCGGTCCGGCCTTGATGGTTCCGGTGATGTGCAGCTTGTGGCAGGACTGTCATTCCCGGCTGATATTGCTCTTGATACGGCTAACGGCAAGATCTACTTCGCTGAGACCGGCTCAAGCAGGATTCGACGTGTCAATCTTGACGGCTCAGGACCGATTGAAGATGTTGTTACCGGTCTGGGCGAGCCGTACTACATAGAGCTTGATTTGACAAATAGCAGGATCTACTGGAGTGATGTTGATAATTCGGTGATTCATCGGGCCAATCTGAACGGCACCGGGGCTGAGGACTTTATTACGGGTCTGAACCACGTGCGCGATATTGTGCTGGATTTGCCTGCCGGCAGGATTTACTGGGGCGATAGAGGCAGCTCGAAGATTCAACGCGCCAATCTCGATGGGATGGGCGGAGTCGAAGACCTGTTCGGTCCGGCAGATGGTCTGGGCCGTCCGCATGGTTTGTTGCTTGATGCCACTGAGGACAGGATATACTGGACTGATACGGTAACCAGCGCAGTCCACCGGGGAAACACGGATGGCAGCGGCTCCGTCGAGGACCTTGCTACGGGATTGGACGGGCCGTGGGCGCTGGCGATTGTTACGGTAACGGAGATCAAATATGTCGATGCCGATGCAACAGGCGCCAATGACGGCTCAAGGTGGGAAGATGCCTTCAATTACCTACAGAATGCCTTATCTGCTGCAAGGCTCGGCGATGAAATCCGGGTAGCTCAGGGCATCTATAAACCTGATGAGGATACCGACAATCCAACTGGAACAGGCGACCGAAGTGCGACCTTTGGGCTCAAGAATGGCGTTGCCGTCAAGGGCGGCTATGCCGGCTACGGCGAACCGGACCCTGATAAAAGAGATATCGAGGGGTACGAGACCGTTCTCAGCGGCGATTTGGACGGCAATGACGTGGATGTAGATGACCCCTGTGATTTATTAACCGAGGCGACGCGGTCGGAAAACAGCTATCATGTCATTACCAACAGCAATATCGACGAGACGGCGGTGCTGGATGGTTTCACTATCACCGCCGGCAACGCCGATGGATCGTTCAGTGATTACACCGGCGTCGGCGGTGGGATGTTCAACGATGGGCACGATAGCGAGTGCAATCCAACAGTCACAGAATGTACGTTTATTTGCAACTCGGCTGTCGAATTCGGCGGGGGGGGAATGTTCAACTATGAACACGGTGATGGCGAGTGCAATCCGATACTGACGAACTGCACGTTCATCGGCAACGCGTCTGCCTCGGGAGGTGGAGGGATATGCAACTGGGGGAGCTCTCCAGTGGTGACCAACTGCACATTCACAGGGAACTTTGCTGACGACGGAGGTGGTGGAATGGGCAATTCAAGTTTTGGACCCCCTGAAGGCAGCAACCCTACGCTAACTAACTGCATTTTCACTGGCAATTCCACAACAGGCGTGGGCGGCGGAATGTACAACTGGGAGTTCTCCAACCCAACGCTGACCAATTGCTCTTTCAGCGGCAACTCGGCAGAAAATGAAGGCGGCGGGATGTACAACCAATTCTTTAGCGACCCGACGGTGACAAACTCCATTCTCTGGGACAACAATGACACTGGCGGCACAGATGAGTCAGCACAGATTCACAACTACGACTCAGCTCCCGTTATTAACAACAGTTGCATCCAAGGCTTGACCGGCGGTTTAGGTGGAACCGGCAACATCGGGGACGACCCGCTGTTCCGGGACGCCGACGGGCCTGACAACATCGTCGGCACGTCAGATGACAACCTTCGGCTGATGGAAGGTTCGCCCTGCATCGATCATGGTGATAACGCCGCAGTACCCGTCGAGGTGGAGACTGACCTGGCCGGCCACCGCAGGATTATAGATGGCGATTGTAACGAGACCGACATCGTGGATATGGGGGCATACGAGTTCAACTATGCCTATATGGGCGACTTCGATTATAACTGCGGGGTGGATTATGGCGACTTTGCTATACTTGCATTGGCCTGGTTGACTGAGGCTGGAGATGTCCAATGGAATCCTACTTGCGACATTAGCATCCCTAATGATAGTTCCATCAATATGCTGGACCTTCATGTATTTGCTCAGAACTGGTTGGCAGGTATTGAGTAGTTGAATATGCGGATTATATTACGTTATGGCGGCACAGCAGAAACCAGTAAATCATACTTCGGCGAACCGGTTTGCGAGATAATTGTCGCCGGCGACAAATCGATTCTTCCAATGGAAACTCAGCAACAACGGCCACCGTACGCGCTGGTTGAGGGCCTCAAGCTCGAAAACTTCCGGGCGTTTTTGGCCTGCCGGCTTGGCCTCGGACTTTCCGCTCGGCCTCGTGACGACCCGGTTATTCGGATAGGCTTTTAATATCTTTAACCTTTTGCCACAAGAGTTCGCTCAGCTCCTTTATTCCTTTTCCGGTGACGGCTGAGATTGGGTACACCGTTTTGTTGAGCCTCTTTTCCAAGTCTTTTGCAATCTTTCCTTCCGGGTCGAGGTCTATTTTGTTGGCGATGATGATCTGCTGTTTTTGAGCTAATATCTTGCTGTGCTTTTCCAGCTCGGTTCGGATGGCCTTGTAGTTTTCGGCCGGGTCCGAGCCGTCGGTCGGCATTATCTCAATAATGTGTGCGATGATTGTAGTTCTCTCTATGTGTTTGAGGAATTCGTGGCCCAGGCCGGCCCCGGCGTGAGCACCCTCGATAAGGCCGGGGATGTCGGCCATGACGAACCGGCGAAAGTCGCTCAATTCGACGATTCCGAGGACGGGCTCGATTGTGGTGAAGGGATAATCGGCGATTTTGGGCCTGGCGGCGGAGCAGCGTGAGATGAGGGTGCTCTTGCCGGCGTTGGGCATACCGACCAGGCCCACGTCGGCGATAAGTTTCAATTCGAGCCTGATATTTCTTTCCTGTCCTTCTTTGCCTCGTTCGGCGTTTCTTGGTGTCTGGTTGACTGAGGTTGCAAAGGCCTTATTGCCTCTGCCGCCCCTTCCG
>JAGMDR010000156.1 GCA_023128595.1 Planctomycetota bacterium
TTCTCTCAAGTGACGGCAAATTCCTCTACATGCGGACCCAGCGTTTCGACCTCGAGGGCAATCGCCTGCAGATTGCTCCGATCGACGTCAGGGATCAGCGAGGCGAAGGCGTGCATTTGTTCTGCAACACAGGCTTCCTCGACGACAGTTGGCTGCACCGGTCCTACTGGATCTACGGCAGGGCCATCGCCTCCGGTGCAGGCGGCTGGCCCCGCGCCGGCAAGGTTGTTCCCGCCGGCAGGATACTGGCCGTCGATGATTCGGCCGTCTTCGGCTACGGACGAAAGTACGACTACTACAAATGGACAACGCCGATGGAATACCATCTCTTCGCCGCCGCCAAAGAGCCTCAGCCTGTCAAGCTACTTGGTTCTAAAAAGCCCGCGAGAACCGCCGCCGCACGTCGCCAGCAACAAAAGCAGCGTGCAAACGCGCCCAACACAAAGCCCGTCTATCATTGGTCCGAAGAAATACCGCTTTACGTCCGGGCGATGGTTCTGGCGGACAAGATGTTGTTCATCGCCGGCCCGCCCGATTTGATTGACGAGGAGCAGGTTTTCGCCGACCCCGACGGTGCCGGCGTTGAGGCAAAGCTGCACGAACAAACCGCCGCTCTCGAAGGCAAAAAAGGCGCGATGCTCTGGGCCGTCTCGGCCTCGAACGGCGAGAAGCTGGCCGACTATAAACTCGACTCACCGCCGGTGTTCGACGGCATGGCGGCAGCCAACGGCCGGCTCTACCTTGCAACGATGAACGGCCGGGTCCGCTGCCTGGGCCCAAACTAAGCTTATGGCACGGGCATCTTTGCCCGTGTATAACTCGGAAAAAACCTAACCGTTCACGGGTTAATATCCCGAATTTTGGCCATTCTACGTCATTGCGAGCACCTCACCGGATTCTCAGGAGGCATACAGAAGAAACTAACCCACGCACGTCATTGCGAAGCAGCGCACCCACTGCGGCAATCTCAAACCGCTGACATTCGGGTCGATTTCGGCGGTTATGCAATTGCAGTTGGTCGAGGTGAAGCTCTTTATTGAAAACGGCTGGTTGTCCAGGCTTTGGATTGTGATTTCATTCAGGCCGAGGTTTTTCTTTCTTAAGGAAAGATCCAGCCTGGCCGGGTCGGCCTGGACCATTTGAACGACCTTTGCCTTTATCGTCAGCCGGACTTTCGGATTGGATGTGTCGTTGGATGAGACGTAGATGTGCTTGGCCGCGGTACTGGTGGTCCTGGGGGCCGTGTAGATTACCTTTATCGTTCCGGATTCACCGGGGGCGTACTCCTTCTTTTCCAGTTTGGCGACGGCACAGCCGCAGGTGCTCTTGACGTTCGTGATCTTCAGTAGTGCTTGACCGGGATTTGTGAACCTGAACTCGCAAGCATTCTTCGTGCCCAGGCCCACCTGGCCCAAATCACAAACCGTCTGCTCAAAAGAAAGCTTCGCTGAAGGCTCCTCGCTTTTAGAGTACGGCCCGGTTGCCTGCGTGCAGGCCGCAGCCGCACTTCCGAGCGATCCAGCCGGTCCACCTTGTTTCGTGGCGACAGCTGACGACCAGCAAATTCCCAATGATATGATAACACCCGCCCAGACAAGTCCAAGGGCCGAATACCTTCTCTGCATTCTCATACCTGCCATTTGTCATTGTAATAATACACGGTCGTTCCATCCGCAATGGGATCCATCTGTCTTGCGATAACGCAACACCAATACTTGCGCCCTTCTGCCTACCGTGCTTCTATCTCGCGCTGTCTCTCCAGCTCGGATAGGCTCTCGCTGTAGAATCCGTGGAAGTAGACAATGAACCTCTCCGAAAGCGTCGTGTCGATGTATAACCGTCCCAGAGCTCCGCTCGTACTAATGCTTCTCATTCGGCCGCGCCGAATGGGCTCGGTAAACCAATTCGGCATTGGGAAAATGCTCGCAGCCCTGGTGTCAGACTCTTGCTCATAGTCCGGCAGTTCACCGGCCCGAGGCAACGAGGCGACGAATCTACGGACGGTGTCTGCTTCAGCGCTGAACTTGACAATGAAGACAACGGCACCCTCGTCCGGTGGGGCTTTAGCTGTCTTGATATCTCCAATATCCTCAGGGATATTGATGTCAAACACTATTTCCAAATCGAGAATCAACTCCTCCGGCGCGCATTCCACAGGTCTCTTCGCGCGTACGCTCCTTTCATAGCCCATCTGGACCGTCACGTACAAGCAGTACACCAGCCCCACCAGCACTGCGACAATTCCGACTATAGTCGCAGCCGGCACAATCCACTTCCGCATATTCATAAAATGAATCCTTTCAGATTCTATTCACACTGTGGAAAATCCCACGGAGATCTACCTTCGTTCAACAGCTTCCAGTGCTCGTACCTAAGCTTTCTAAAGTCAGCGGACCCTTTAATCCAAGTCAAACTGATATCCTTCGAAGCTCTCAGCTTGAAATGCTGTGCCCATCCGTACTTGTTCAGCTCCCACATCCAGCTATTCTTAACCACGCCGGCCCATCTGTCTTCATTCTTAAATTCATAGTTGTCCCGCAAGTTCAAGGTGAGGTCCATGTAGAAGCAGCAACCACACTTTCTGAGGTTCTTGCCTTGCCCCCAAATGTAGTAAGTCGAAACGGCCATGCCCCAGTTGGTATCAGCTCCGACTTGCTGAAGAGTATGACCCTTTTGGACTATATCGATTCCAGAATCATCTCGGTGTGCAACTCGTGGTGCAAGCCTCTCGCCCTCCGTCATCGCATTACGGACACACTCTACGAGGCCGATCCTCGCATAAGTGTCTTCATGTATCATTCGTGTGAAATCGACTGTCTTCCGGCCCCCTGTATTGTTTACGTAACGCCTCAGATGCGCAGCTGCATCTGGATAGAGAATCCACCCAAGATGTGCCTGCCAGTTGGCCAAATGCCACCAAGTCATCAGTGTGGGAATCAAGGACAAGGGAGGACTCGCTCTGTCCCATCGCCCGTGCTCCCAGTCAGAATCCTCTGGTGGAGTAGTCCCTTCTTTGTACTCCTGATTACGTAAGTCTGGCCATGTCTTGAGTCCCCATGGGTCGGATCCTATTGTCGGATTACTTAGAGCATATTCGTAGACGCTTAGTCCCTGTGAATACTGATGCCTTGGTGTGAAGTAATTCGAGGCCAGTGAATTTGGCACGGTTGCGACCGGGTCGTGGGTTAGCCATCTTCCGGTGTACTGGTCGTAGTATCTGTTTCTGTTGTATTGGAGTTTCAAATAGCCTTCATCGAGTATATCGACCCTTCGGCCGGTAAACAAGTAGGGATTTCCAGAATCTGATTTTCCGTCCGGGTCGGGTGCGAAGTTCGGCTCAAGGATGTAGCAGTTGCCGTAGGCATCGTATTCGTAGCGTTCAAGGACAGAGCCGTTATAGCGCACGAGAGCGACAGAGCTGTACAGATGGTCGTGGACATAGTACCGGTAGCCGAAACCAGCGAAACCCTCATTCGCTGTCAGCACCTCATCGATGTAATTGCCGTAAGTGAACCACATCTGGAGATCATTTGAATCATTGTAGTCGCACAGTACCTGCCATTTGTCGTTGTAGTAATAGATATTCGTCGTCCCGGCCGCCGAGTCGACCTTTTTTATCCTTCTGCCCAGAGCATCGTATGCGAACTCGGCCACGGTGGTCGGCCCGGCCTTTATGACCTTCGTAATGCGGTTTTCATAGTCGTATTCGTAGGTGTACCCATCCTTGTCTATTTGAAGACCACCTGCGGCGTTGTATGTGAGGTTCGCATCCCCGACTTTTTCGTAGCGATTTGTCAGGTTATCGACGGCGTAATTTACGTCGGTGGTCTCTCTTACATTGACCTTTGTCCTGTTGCCGAAGGGGTCGTATTTAAGCTCAATGGAATTCTCGGGGTCTTCGCTCCACTTGGCCTTACGCAGCTTGTTGTCCCAGTTGTAGGTATACGTAAGCAGAGTCGGCTTGGCAAAGCTGTTGGCCTGAATGTTGCCGTTCTCATCCCAGTCCAGAGCAAAAATGTAACTATGGACAGTCACCTATTTTCCTTCTCCATTCTAATTCGTTCATCCATTTCAACCAGCCTTCATCGACTATATCGCCCCTTCGCCCGCCAAAC
>JAGMDR010000157.1 GCA_023128595.1 Planctomycetota bacterium
TCAGACAAACGGGTCACAGACAAATGATGTTACCCAGAATGTGACTTATTTGAACGATGCCGAAATTTCTTCAGAATCGAACGCACATAAAAAAATGTGGTTTTTTCAAGTTTTTACTTGAACAATTATGAGCATATGCCCATAATCATATATTGAAGGGTGTGATTGCCGGAACGGGCCGACAACGCTCAAGAACAATTGCATCAAACACAGACAGGGATATGCGCTGGTTATGAGGACCTATTTTGACTGTATTCCGTGTTTCGTTCGTCAGGCGCTTGATTCTGTGAGGATGACAACAGGCGACGAACAGGTCCAGGAAAAGGTTTTGCGAGAGGTTTTGCGGCTGGGCAGCGAGATGGACCTGCGCCGCAGTCCGCCGGCTATGGCCCAAAGAATACATCGGTTGATTCGCGAAATAACCGGCGCCAAAGACCCATATCTGGAGGTAAAGAACCGTTACAACCGGCTGGCTCTTGAGATGTACCCGGAGCTGAAGGAGCGGATTGAAACCTCTGCCGATCCGTTAGAAGCAGCGCTTCGGCTGGCTATAGCGGGAAACATTATTGATTTGGGTGTTAAAACGTCAATAAAGGAGCTCGATATTGAGAAGATAATTAATGATTCGCTGACGGCGGATTTTGACGGCCGCCGGATCGAAGAATTTAGAAATGCGGTAAGCCGGGCAGAGAAAATACTCTATTTGGCGGATAATGCCGGCGAGATAGTTTTTGACCGCCTGTTGATTGAGCGGTTGCCCTGTGAAAAGGTTACCGTGGTTGTCAAGGGAGTCCCGGTCATAAATGATGCTATGCTCGAAGATGCCGAGTTTGCCGGCTTAACTGAAATAGTGGAGGTAATCGACAACGGCTCAGACGCACCAGGGACGATCTTGGAAAGTTGCTCGCAGACTTTCCGCGATCGTTTTGAAGAGGCTGATTTGATCATAGCCAAGGGACAAGGCAACTACGAAACCCTCAGTGATATAGACAAGGATATATTCTTCATACTAAAGGCTAAATGCCATGTTATTGCCAAGGATCTTGGCTGTGAGATGGGTGAGATGATTTTGCAAAGGGGCAAATCATTCGATGGCATAGTCGATTCAGTTAAGGAGGCCGAATAGATGCCAGGTTTTGACGGTACGGGTCCGTTAGGTCAAGGCCCGATGACAGGGCGAGGTCTCGGATTCTGTGTTTTGACGACTTCCGAAGAAAATCCGGGCAAGGTAAAAGGCTTTGCAGAATTGCAAAGTGTGCCCGTTGGTCAAAAAGTTAAGGATTTTGAAGATACTGGAAAGGAGGTGATTGATATGCCATTTGGAGATGGAACAGGTCCAGCCGGTATGGGTCCGATGACAGGAAGAGCCGCTGGTTTCTGTGCAGGGTATCCAGTGCCGGGGTATATGAACCCTGTTGCAGGTAGAGCCGGTTTCTATGGCGCCGGCGTACCGGCATTCGGGGCCTACGGTGCAGGTGCGTATGGTTACGGCGCTCCCTACAGAGGCCCTTATGCCGGCCGGCGCAATCCGTGGCTTCGCAGAGGCTTTGGTTTAGGTTCAGGTTTTGGCCGAGGATTCGGCCGAGGCCGGGGCCGTGGCAGAGCCGGCAGGTTCCGGCGGTAAAGTAAATCTTAAATTGCAGAAAGGAAAGATTATGCCCAGAGGAAACGGAACAGGGCCAGTGGGGCAAGGTCGCGGCGCAGGTCGGGGTATGGGTCGAGGACAAGGGCAAGGTCGAGGCAGAATGGGAGGCCCCTTTGCCGCAGGGCCGGGCGGAAGTTGCGTTTGCCCGAGCTGTGGAGCGCAGACCCCTCACGTGGTCGGTCAACCCTGTAATCAAAAGGTATGTCCTGAATGTGGTACGACAATGACAAGAGGTTAACATTATTTTGAAAGGAGATTTATCGTGCCAGGTGGAGACCGAACAGGTCCCGCGGGTATGGGATCAATGACAGGTAGAGCTGCCGGTTTTTGTGCGGGCTATCCGGTGCCGGGTTATATGAATCCTATTGGTGGTCGAGGCTACTGGGGCGGGGGTCGTGGCCGCGGCTGGAGGAACCGGGCCTATGCCGCCGGTTTTCCGGGCTGGGCGCCAGCCGGCTTCGGCTACCAGCCAACATTCGCCGATGAAGGGCAAGAGCTTGCAGGTTTGAAGCAGCAAGCCGAATTCCTGCAAAACAGTCTCAGCCAGATCAACGAACGCATGGAGGAGATCGAGAGAAAGAGCAAGGACTAAACGGCCAGTTCGGCCTTGGAGAGTGGGGTGCTGCCGCACACTTACTCTATCTATAGTTTTGAAAGGGGAAATTGTTATGAAAATTGCAATCACCTCAAGAGGAGAGACCCTTGATTCAGAGGTTGACCCAAGGTTTGGGAGGGCCGAGTATTTTCTTATCGGCGAGTTGCAATCAATGGACTTTCGTGCGATTGAAAACAAAAACGTTAATGCTGTGGGCGGTGCAGGCATTAATTCGGCCAAGGTCGTAATTGACGCAGGCGCCGAAGCCGTGCTGACAGGCAATTGTGGTCCGAACGCCGAGCGTACGTTGAGCGCCGGTGGTGTGAAATTGTATACCGGCGTAAAGGGAACTGTTGCAGAAGCGGTTGAGCTGTTCAAAGGCGGCAAATTGACCGAGGCCGGAGGGCCCAATGTCGAATCGCACTCTGGTATGAACAAGTGAGAACGTCGGATAACATTGTTGTCGCCGTTGCCAGCGGCAAAGGTGGTACAGGCAAAACAACCATTGCAACAAATCTTGCCCTTTCCCTTGCAGGTATGGGCCGGAAGGTTCAGTATCTTGACTGTGACGTCGAAGAGCCGAACGGTCATATTTTCCTAAAGCCGAATATTGAAAAAACGCAGGCTGTAACGGTTGACGTGCCGGAAGTTGATTTGAAGAAATGCACCGGCTGCGGCCAATGTGAGGAGGTTTGCAATTTTCGCGCAGTTTTCTTCGATAGCCCAGCCAACGATGTGGTCGAGAAAACTTATACTATTGACCCTATCTCGTGCGAGGGCTGCGGCGTCTGCGTTCACTTCTGCCCAAATGACGCAATAGAGTTCAAAGACGTTGTTAACGGACAGTGGTTTATCTCTGATACGCGATTTGGAACGATGGTTCACGCCAGACTTGGAATCGCCCAAGAAAACAGCGGCAAACTCGTAAGTCTTATTCGCAAGGAAGCAAAGAGAATCGCTGAAGAAGAGAAGAAGGATTTAATCATCGTTGACGGCTCGCCCGGGATTGGCTGCCCGGTGATTGCGTCAATTGCCGGAGCAGATCTGGTTTTGATAGTTACAGAACCCACGCTTTCGGGAAAACACGATTTAGGCCGGGTTGCGGATTTGGCTGCGGCGTTTAACATCCCTGTGCTGATCGCAACAAATAAGTTCGATTTGAATCCGGATATGGCAGCTCAAATCGAGGAAGATGCTCGTAAGCGAACTATAAGAGTAGTTGGAAAAATACGTTATGACAAGGCCTTTACCAAGGCACAGATTATGAAATGCTCGGTAGTTGAATATACTGACGGCGCCGTATCGCAAGATGTAAAGGCCCTATGGAGGAACGTTAAAAATGCCTTCTAACGCAGATCAACGAAGACAATTGCAGGCCGAGCAGGAACAGATTAGTCAAAATATAAAAAACATCAAACACCGGATACTGGTGCTCTCCGGCAAAGGCGGCGTAGGCAAAAGCAGCATTGCGGCTAACCTGGCCGTTTGGCTCTCGATGCAGGGCAAAAAGGTCGGTTTGCTGGATGTTGATATCCACGGGCCAAGTGTTCCCAAATTGCTCAATCTCGAAGGGAGAAGACTTCAGGGCAAGGGAAATAGAATTGAGCCGATCTTATATAACGACACGCTTAAAGTAATAAGTATAGGGTTCTTGATACAGGATGAAAACGCCGCTTTGATCTGGCGAGGTCCTATGAAACATAATAACCAAAGTCCGACAGCTCAGGCTCTCAACCTCGCATTTGAACCATTATTGCAGTCTGACAAACAAATTGAAGCCGATAATAAGGAGCAGAATGAAATGAGAATAGCAATTCCCCTAACGGATGGAAAGTTGTCACAACATTTCGGCCATTGCGAGCAGTTTGCCATTGTCGATGTTGACAATGACAGCAAAAGTATCAAGAGCCAGGAATTAGTCAGCCCGCCGCCCCATGAGCCGGGTAGCCTGCCCAGATGGTTGGCAGGATTACATGTCACCTTGATAATTGCAGGCGGAATGGGCCAGCGTGCGCAGCAGTTATTTGCACAAAATCAAATTGACGTAGCGATAGGTGCGCCTGCCGACAGTCCTGGAGAACTGGTATCGGCGTATATTGAAGGCGCGCTCCAATGTGGAGAAAATATCTGCGACCATTGAGCGCTGAAGGATTTCTATGGAATATACGGAAAAGGTAATCGAACACTTTTCTAACCCGCGCAATGTCGGCGAAATTCCCGATGCCGACGGTGTAGGTGTGATTGGCTCTGCTGAGTGCGGCGATGTGCTGAAGGTATGGATTAAAGTTGCTGACGAGCATCTCGTTGACATCAAATATAGAGTATTCGGGTGTCCGGCGGCAATAGCTGCTTGCAGTGTGATGACGGAACTTGCAATGGGAAAGCACATTGACGATGCTTATAAGCTAACGGATGCCCGGGTTGCCGAAGCACTTGGCGGCCTTCCGGACAATAAGTATCATTGTTCCAACCTCGCAGCCTCGGTACTTCACAAGGCAATCGCAAACTATTTCTTCAAGAGGCCAGACCGCAATAGTACAATCACTATTACAATATTGGTAGATGACAGCGGTTCTGAAAGGTTTGCCTCTGAGCATGGCCTGTCCTTCTGGGTCGAATGCGCCGACAGGGCAGTCCTTTTTGATACGGGCCAAAGCGATATCATCGTAAGAAATGCAAGGCTGCTCGGGATTAATCTGGCCGAGGCAGAGTCAATCGTACTAAGTCACGGGCACTATGACCACACAGGGGGGCTCTGCGCGGTACTTGATATTGCTCCCCAAGCGACTGTTTATCTGCACCCTGCGGCACTAAAGCCCAAATTTGGCCGAAAGAACAACAAAACCAGAGCAATTGGCATATCGGATTCGACAAAAGAAATGATTATTAGCAGGGCTAAGAATGGAAAGGTTATCTGGACGCAAATGCCAACGGAAGTTGCCACGGGCCTTTTTGTCACCAGCCGAATACCACGAATCACGGATTTTGAAGGCGCAAGCAGCTCTTTCTTTGTTGACAAGGATTGTCACAATACGGATACATTCCCGGATGACCAGGCGATGTTCTTCGATTCGCCAAACGGCTTAGTCGTGCTTCTTGGCTGCGCCCACAGCGGCGTAGCCAATACACTGCATTACGTTGCAAGGCTGAGCGGCGAAAAACGTATTTATGCCGTGATAGGTGGGATGCATCTCTTGAATGCTTCGGCAGAACGGATAGAGCGCACCATTGAGGCCTTTCGGCAATATGATGTACAAAGAATCGGCCCGGCCCACTGCACAGGCAATAATGCCATCGAAAAGTTTGAGAGAGCCTTTTCCGAGCAGTGTTTTACCTGTTCTGTGGGTATGCGGATAGATTTGTAGTAAGACTTTTGCAAAAGTCCTGTTATAGGGAAAAGAAATGCCACGACCAAGACATTGCAGGCGCGTTGCGCAGCTTCCGCAGAGCGCCTATTACAAACCGAGGGGCGTGCCGCTCTCGGTCCTGGAACACGTCAACTTGACAGTTGATGAGCTTGAGGCGATTCGTCTGGCCGGCCTGGAGGGTCTCTATCAGGAAGATGCCGCGAAAAGGATGAATGTGTCCAGGCAGACGTTTGGCAGAATACTCGAATCGGCCCACAAGAAGATTGCCGACGCCCTTGTCAATGGAAAGGCACTATCAATTGAAGGCGGCCCAATTGAGCTGGCTACCGACGCTTCCGACGGCAGCGGGCCGGGACGTTTCGCCCAGGGACCTGCCGGACCAGGACGAGGAAGAGGACAATGCAAAAGAAGAGGAAGAGGACGCTAAGTTGGCGGAGTCGTCATTCCTGCAAAACTTGCCTCGAGTCTTATGGTGAAGCGGAGATTGAGTTTCCGTTTTTGATTTCCCATTTCGCTACACTTGCCGCTGCAGCCTGGAATCGACGTATGCGAGGATTTTCTCTTCGACTTTGCGGACTTGTTGCGTATCTGGGAGGAAGCCTAAGAGGGCCTCCAGGAACCCTCGCTGCCTTATGCGTTTGAGGGTCGCCGTGAAATTTACGTCATAGACCCACCCGAGCTGCATTAGCGTAAAATCGTTTAGCGTGCGCAGTGCGCTGTAATCGATCAGTTGCTCGTTTAAGATTGCTTCGACCACCCCAGCGGAACATTGCGGGGTGTCGGGGAATTCGATCTCCAGCATAAGCTCGTCGGGGTTGTCCGTGTACTGCCTGTGGTATTCGATGACAACGCGGAATACGTCAAGCTTATCGGCGTCGCGTATCAATCTGGCAAAAAGCAGTGGGCCGTCGGACAGGCCGGGGGGCAATTCTTTGAGGCCGTGGCATTCAATTGCTCTTTCTATAAGTTGCCTCTCATCTGCCTCTATGCCGCCGAGGACCTTTGTCCGGTGAAGGACTTCGAGGCCCAGCAGGCAATGGTTCACGCTTCTGGAGTCGTTGTAGGTGCGGTATTTCTCGAACTGCCCGAACCGCCCGATGTCGTGCAAAAGGGCGATGGCCTGCGCTATTGCCTTTTGATTGTCCGAGAGACCAAGTGCATCGGCGAGGTACAGCATTTCCCCGCAAACCCGGTGACTGTGCTCTTGCTTTAGCTTGAAGTTGGCGTTGGCAAAGTCGTCGTCGCCGTAGAAGCCGGCTACGTAATTGTCAAACCAAGCCGCCAGTTTGTCTGCCTGCTCCTGGTCCACAGGTTCTGATTTCCTTAAAATGACTCGTCTGACGCGACTCTTGAAAAATTGCTATTACATATTTCAAAGCAGTGCGGTCGGTGTATAATACAGTCTGAATCGATAATAGTCAAAGGAGCTTAAGCAATATGCCTACTGTAAAAGATGTGATTGTGAAAAAACCGTCGGAGGCCGAGGCTGCGGAGTGTAAGGCCTGGCCGACCTGGAGGTGCGAGCCCAGCACCTTCGACTGGGCGTACACGGAAAAGGAGACGTGCCTTTTGGTCGAGGGCAAGGTGACGGTAACGGACGGCGCCGATTCGGTCAGCTTCGGGCCGGGCGATCTGGTGGTCTTCCCCGAGGACCTCGAATGCACCTGGCAGGTCACTGAGGCGGTGACGAAGCACTACAACTTCGGATAGAGGTCGAAACAGTGCGTGGATTGCGCGTCTTCAACGTGCGCAGTTTGCATCCACAGCGTTGTTTCTACTATCGTACCACTCGATGGCCTCGGCGGTGATAGCGGGCCAGTCGTACGTATGCAGGTCGTCGGTTTCATCTGTAATGTCGCTCCCAAGCTCGCCGATGTTTTGGCCGTGCCAGAGGTTGATATATTTGACGATTCTATCAACTACCGCCTGGACGGCGTAGTGGTAATCGTCGAGGCGCCGGAGGAAAGCAATCATAGCAGAGGTTGCGTACTTGCGGTCGGGATGCCTGGCGATCCTGTCAAGAACTTTGTAGAAGGTCCCGGAATCAAGCCGGCGCAGTTGCTGCGTTAAGAGTTCGCCCAGCAGACTATACGCTTCGGTGGCGATCTGTTCTGGGTTCGAGAAGCCCGCGGGGCCTCTTACGAGAAACAGACGCAGTTTGAGCTTGTCCGCCAGTGAATTCTGCTTATCCTTGAACTGGTCCCAGTATGCGAGCCTGTCTATCGCATACCACCAGAGCCAGGGGCGGTCATCGTCGGCCAAATCCCAAAGTGCCTTGATTCGCGCCTGCGATTTGGGCGATCTGAGGCATCTTTTGAAACTTTGAAGGATGTCACGATCGTTTTGATGCAAAAGAATGTGTTTGATGCGATCGATGTCCTCGGGCGAGAGCTGCTCGCCGTAGCAGACAAGCGCGTATGCGGCATCGGGGTTGACCCGCCTGGCAGGCGCAGAGGGGCAATCATGGACATGTCGATAGTTCAACAACTCGAAGGCGGGCTCGACGAATTCGGGCCATTTGCATTGCAGTCCTATTCTTGTCGCATAAACGCGGAGTTCCGGGTCCATAGCCTGCGTCCATTGTAAAGCTGCTCGGCGCAGGCTTTGAGCTTGTAAGGGGCTTAGTTTTGCAGCATCCAGCTTGTAATTCCTGTTGTGTCCATCACCGTGCACAAGAGTTGCACAGGCCCCGGTAATGTGTCCGCCGCGGACAATATCAAGGACTTCAATCACTTCGACAAGGCTTTTGAACCGGTAATCGGCGAGCTTCTTTGGAGTAAGATTGAGTTCGAGTTTTTCTGCCATTTTGTCGAGGTAGTCGGCGTGAGTGCGCCTTTTGCGTCGCGGCACGTCGAGCCTAATGTTCTTGAAGGTTATATGATTAGGATCTTCGCCGAACGCAACGGCGGCGAGTTTCTTGAGCGGTACTCCGTCAACCGTGTATTCTATACGGCTGCCCTGCAGGCTTGAATGGCCACTCCCCCTGGTCACAAGATGCCGCTTACCCAGGCTGTCGTAGGCAACGACCGGCGCGTAGCTATGGAAGTACGTCCCTGTGCTCAATTCAAATTGAGCGTATCGGTAGGAGTTGGTCCCCGCGTCCTTTTTGAAAGCCACCTTGTACATACCATCTTCGCTGGTCATTGCAGCCTCGGGCCTGAACGGGCCTTTGAGGGTAAAGGCGGCCTTGCCGGGCGGGCCGTAGTAGTAACGAAGGGTCAGGTCGATTGCGTCTATGGGGACATCTGCCCTCCACAGGCCGCCCAGGATCGACTTTCTGAACGTGCGAGGGAACGTTGTTCTAAGCCACAGCAGTTTCTTGCCCTTGTAATCGACGAAGCTATAAGCGAACGATCCGCCCAAAGGTATCTTCTCGCCGCTGACTGAGACCCGCGGCAACGGGGTCAATAGCACGGGTTCTTCAGTATCGGGCAGCTCGAAAATGAAGTCACGGCGGTGAACGTCATCGGCCCAGCTTGACCAATCCCAAGTGGCGACACCGAGGGTTTGGCAAATCTTTTTCCCTTTTGTGTCGTATATGACGCCGCCCGCATCCGGGCGAATGCCCCATAGGCGAATATCCAAAGGCCCGGCCGAGACGACCGTGATTCCGGGTCTCTGGCCAAGCTCGCGTTTAATAACCCAGGCGATCAACACCGCTACACAGGCGACTATCAGGACTATGATTATGAGTGTTCGCTTCTTCATTGCCTATCCCGGATACGAGGACCAGCGATTGATTATATGACTGAACCGCGCCTTTTTCAAGAGAATACTACTGCAAGGTGGCGTGGCTACAGGCGTGTGGACTGCGGGCGTTTAGGTTTCCGGATTTGGATCGGTGGTCGTCTGTTTGTTCTCACACCGTTTGATTGCCTCCGCGCCAGCCTGGTCGGCCGATTAATCTGTTGCAATGACCTCGAACTGTATCGGCTTGCTGACTACCAAGCCGGTCCGCTCACTCTCGGCAGTGGCATTTAGCTTCGCACGCAGCGTGTGTCTGCCGGGTGTCAGCTTTAGAGCCACATCGTCCCCCACGCTCAGCCACCGTCCATCCAGGCTAAGTTGATCCGAGGCGATGGCCATACCGCTGGGCAGGCTCCATTGCCCCTGTTCCTTGCCGGTGCTACATTGATACCACTGTCCGTCGAGTTCGAGTCGGAACAAGTCAGGCATTCTTTTCAGTGTGACTGCCTTGCCGGACGTGTTACACAAAATGGCCCTGAGCACAGGCGGGATTCCCTCCGGCCATATCGTCTGACCAACCTCCAATCGGAGCAATTCATTTGAACTTCGCCACAGTCGACGAATCTATGATGAAGCCGTTATCTGGTGATGTGGTTATAAAAAGAGTTGAGATTTTTCCAGCCAAGTTGTTACGAGAGCATTAAGTT